>PNLC01000053.1 GCA_013822885.1 Bradyrhizobium sp. | reverse complement strand
CCGCGACGATCGAGGTCAGCAGCGCCGCGCCGTCGCCGGAAACGATGTCGGCGAGCTTGAGGCCGCCCGATCCGATTTCGGCCAGGTCGTGATCGAGCCAGTTCGCCAGCGTCGCGTTCACGTAGATGACATCGCCGGCCGGGTTGACCGAGAAGAAGCCGCACGGGGCGTGATCGAGATATTCGATCGCATGCTGCAGCTCCTTGAACACGTCCTCCTGGCGCTCGCGATCCCGCGTGATGTCGGCGATCGACCACACCGCGTATTTCGCCTCGCGCTTGCCCTGGCCGAGCGGGCGAACCCGCATCCTGAGCCAGCGGCCGTGCGCGCCTTCGCTGCCCGCGACGCGGACCTCCTCCTGTTGCCGCCTCCCCTCGCGCGCCGCCTTGAGCAGACGGAACACCGCCTCCGAGACATCGGGATTGCCGATGAAGACGCGCTCGACCGGCCGCACGTCCTGCGCGGTCGCGGCCCCCGTCAATGCCAGATAGGCGGCATTGGAATAGACGATGTGCCCCTTGGAGTCGGTCACCGCCAAACCGTCCTGGGAATGGTCGGCGATGCGGCCTATCACGGGGTCATCGGCGGTGCGGTCGGTGAAGCGGACGATGCCGGCGGCAAAGGCGAACAGGTTGAACAGCCCGACCATCGCCAGCAGCGCCAGCAGGCCAAGAATATAGGGCTGGGCCTGGGCGCGACCGATGGTCATCAGCACCACCGCCACTGCGACGATGCCGGCCGCCACCAGCAGCACCATCACGATGCTGCCGCCGCGCCGCGCCGATTCGTGGGCCGCGAGGGGCTCGGTAGGCGGATGGCTGTGGGTTTCGGCGGTCATCGCAAGAGGCGCTGCCCTTCGGCATCGAGGTAACGCGCCAGCTGGCGCGCCCCTCCTGAGTGCCTGAATCGGGCCTGCAAGCGCAAGTCCATCAGGCGGCTAATTGACAGGTTGAAGGCATTTCAAGGCGATTTCTGGCCGGTTTCCTCACGTCGGCCGCCCCGAAAGGCTGCGCTTGAGGCCCATGACGTAACCGATGATCTCGGCGACCGCCTGATAGTGCTCGACCGGGATCTCCTCGTCGATATCGACCGTGGCATAGAGCGCGCGCGCCAGCGGCACGTTCTCCACGATCGGAATATCGTGCTTCCTGGCGATTTCCCGGATCTTGAACGCGATGTTGTCCACACCCTTTGCGACGCAGACCGGCGCCGACATGCCGCGGTCGTAGGACAGTGCCACCGAATAGTGGGTCGGGTTGGTGATGATCACGCTGGCCTTGGGAACCGAAGCCATCATGCGTTTCTTCATCTGCTGGATCCGCAACTGCCGGATCCGGCCCTTGATGTGGGGGTCGCCTTCGGACTGCTTGTATTCGTCCTTGATCTCCTGCAGCGACATTTTCTGCCGCTCAAACCATTGGCGGTACTGGAAGAAGTAGTCCGCAATGGCGACCGCGGCCAGCATCGCAACGACGGCGCCCATCAGTTGCAGCGTCAGGCTGGTGGTGACGCCCAGGATCGCCGAAGGGTCGAACCGCAGGAACGATTCGAGGCGGTCGCGCTCCGGCCAGAGCACGGCCATCATGACGGCGCCGAGCGCGAGCAGCTTGAACAGGCCCTTGGCGAAATTGGCCAGCGCCTGCTTGCCGAAGATGCGCTTGAATCCCGCGCCGGGCGACACCTTGTTGAATTTCGGCGTCAGCGATTCGGCGGACCACACCAGCCGGTGCTGGATCATGTTGCCGGCGATCGCAGCGATGGCCAGCATCAGCAGCGGTACGCCGATGGCGCCGAGCACGGCGTAGCCGAGCGTATTGCCGAGCGCGAGCAGCGCTGTGCCGTCAGTGCGGAGCTGGCCCGCATTGGCGATCAGGTTGCGCAGCGGCACCAGGATGCCGCTGCCCGCCGATCCCGAGAACGTCGACAGCACCAGCGTGGCGCCAGCGATGATGAACCAGGTGTTGACCTCCTGGCTCTTGACGACGTCACCCTTTGCATGCGCGTCGTCGAGACGCTTTTGCGTAGGGTCTTCTGTCTTGTCGTCGGAATCCTCAGCCACCGCGGCGCCCTAGCAATCGGCCTGAAGGGTGATCTTCACGGACCCGGTGTCCCGGGTCACGTCCTATTTCAGCGGCGTCAGTTCGCGCATCACGCCGTTGAAGTAATCGAGATAGGTTCCCATCATCCCCGCAAGGACGAGGCCGAAAATCACAAAGCCGATCATGATCGACAGCGGCACGCCGACGAAATAGACCTGCATCGCCGGCATCAACCGCGCCAGCACGCCAAGGCCGATATTGAAGACGAGGCCGAACACCAGAAAGGGCGCCGAGAGCTGCAAGCCGATCTTGAAGGCGGTGGCAAATGCGCGCGTCGCCAGCGCCGCGACATCGCCGCTCGGCATCACTTCGCCAGGCGAAAAGATCCGGTAGCTCTCGTTCAGCGCCGAGATGACGAGGTGATGGCTGTCGGTGGCGAACAGCAGCGTCATGCCGAGGATTGACAGGAAGTTGCCGATCAGCACGCCTTGCTGGCCCTGGGTCGGATCGACCGCGGTGACGAAGCCGAGGCCGAGTTGCTGGGCAATCACCGAGCCCGCGACCGCCAGCGCCGACAGTGTCACGCGCGCGGTAGCGCCGAGCACGATGCCGATGACGATCTCGTGCACCATCAGCACGCCGAGCGAACTCATCGAGGTCAGATCGACCTGATAGGCCGAGCGTTGCAGCGGCAGGATGATCAGCGTCAGCAGCAGCGCGATCGCGAGCTTGATGCGCACCGGGATGTTGCTCTCGCCGAACCCCGGCAACAGCATCACCATCGCACCCACGCGGGCGAACACCAGCATGAAGGTGGCGGCAAGGGCCGGCAGCAGGGAAATGTCGACGCGCATTCATGGACAATGCATCAGCCGCCGATGATTCGCGACGATATCCGCATCATGTGGCCGTGCATCGAATCCGCCATGAACGGCAACGCCAGCAGCAGCGTCACGAACATGGCAAGTATCTTCGGCACGAAGATCAGCGTCTGCTCCTGAATCTGGGTCAGCGCCTGGAACAGCGACACCACGACGCCGACCACGAGGCCGATCACCATCAGCGGCGACGACACCACCACGATGGTCCAGATCGCATCACGCGCGACGTCGAGGGTTTCAGCACCGGTCATTTCAATTCCCCGTCTACCTCGTCATTGCGAGGAGCTCTTGCGACGAAGCAATCCACTCTTTCTTCTCGCGGCGCCATGGATTGCTTCGCTGCGCTCGCAATGACGACCGACGTCAGATCGGCATTCTCATGATGTCTTCGTAGGACTGGATGACGCGGTCGCGCACCGAGACCAGCATCGACACCGCGACGTCGGTCTCGGCCACCGCGGTCACGACGTCCATGACGTTGGCCTTGCCCGAACTCATCGCCATGGTCTGGGCGTCGGATTTCTTGCCGGCATCCATCACGCTGCCGATCGCGTCCTTGAGCACCGCGCTGAAGGATGGACCGCCGGTGGACTGGCCACCCTTCTCGGCGCCGCCGGTTTCCACGATGCGGGAAAGCGCGGCGTAGGCATTTGCTGCAACTGTCGGTGAAGCCATTTTCTAGGATCCCTGTTCAGGCCTTGAGGATGTCGAGCGTGCGTTGGATCATGCGGCGCGTGGCGCTGATGATGTTGAGGTTGGCCTCGTATGAACGCTGCGCCTCGCGCATGTCGGTCATTTCGACCAGCGGATTGACGTTCGGATATTTGACGTTGCCCGCGGCATCGGCCGCCGGATTGCTCGGCTCGTGCTTGACGCGGAACGCCGCCTGGTCGGTGCGGACCTTGCCGAGCGTCACCACCCGCGCGTCCAGCGTCCGGTCGAGCGCGGACGAGAATGTCGGCACCTTGCGGCGATAGGGATCGCCGGCGGCGGTCGGCGCGGTCGAATCCGCATTCGCGATGTTTTCGGAAATCACCCGCATCCGTCCCGCCTGCGCGCGCAGGCCCGACGTCGCGATGCTCATCGAGCGGGCGAAGTCGCTTCCGTCATCTGCCATGGTCAGTACCCTTCAAGTCGCGCGAGCATCAGCGTTTTCCGATGGCGGTCTTGAGCAGTCCGAGGCTGCGGCTGTAGAGCGAGGTGGCGGCCGCGTAGTCCATCTGGTTGGCTGATACTTTCAGCATCTGGTCTTCGAGATTGACGGCGTTGCCGGCCGGTTTGGTAAGAAAGGCGTTCCTGCCGCCGTCGTCCCGAAAACTTTGTCCGCTGCCGGAGACCGCGATATGGGTCGATGAGGTGCGCATCATGCCCAGCGACCCCATTCCTCCGCTGACGTTCGTCCCCCTGCCGTCGAATTTCGGCTGGACCAGATCGCTTGGCCTGAAATTGGGGGTGTTGGCATTGGAAATGTTCTCGGCGAGCACGCGCTGGCGTTCCTGGTGCCACTGCATCTTGGTGCGCAGCGCCGACAGGATCGGAAGGTCGTTAATGGCCATGGCGGGCGGCTCCCCGTTAACCTCTGGCAGACGCCGCGAGGTAGGCAGAATTTGCCCGGTGCATGGTTAACAGCCGGTTAAAATCGCCCGGCTCGGCCTCAGTCCGCGGCCGATGTCCGTGCGCAGCGGCCAAACCAGCGCATTTTTGCCACGAAAGCTGCGTTAACCACGCGGCCCGGGGCGCTCAGAAGTCGTTTTGGATCACGCGATTCTTGGTCTATTACTTAACGGGGCGGTAGGGTTTGCCGTGGGGCATTAAGAAATAAGGCTGACCTCGGGCGTGATTCGCCGTATGCGGATCGCTCCGGAGCATGGTCCGGCAAGGCGGGAACCGCGTTCCCAACGGAACTTGCCCGGACAGGAAGACCAGACCGCACTCGTCGAAGCCAGCACGTGAGAACGGCCCTTGGCCGGGGACTAAAGAATGCAGACACTTACATTCCTCTTCGCATTCATCGCCGTTCTGGCGCTGATCGGCGTCGCCGCATGGCTGGTTCGCCGCTTCGCCAACAACCGCATCGGCGCCAATACCCAGCGTGGGCGGATGCCGCGGCTCGCCGTGATCGACGCCGCGGCGGTGGACGGCCGCCGGCGCCTGGTGCTGGTGCGGCGCGACAACGTCGAGCATCTGCTGATGATCGGCGGTCCGAGCGATATCGTTGTCGAACCCAACATCGTGCGGGCGATGCCCGGCCGCGACATGGCGCCGCGACCTGCGGTCGGCGAGCAGCCGCCGCGGATCGCGCCGCTACCCGATGCCGTCTGGAGCGACGAAGCCGCAAAGGCCGACGCAAGATCGACGGAGGCGTTCGATCACCCCGAACCGCAGATGCCCGAACCACCGCCGCGCCCCTCGCGCCCTGCCTTTGCCGACGAACTCCGCCGACCGGCGCCGCCGCCGGAGCGTCGCAGCGATTCGCTGACTGGCTTTTCGCCGGAGTCGCTTGGCGCCCGCGCCGAACCGGTCCCGCCGCGCATGCCGCGCGCTGAACCGATGATGCCTCGGCCGCAGCGCGCAAGCGAACCGCCCAAGCCGTCTCCCCGTGAGGCATCTCCGCGTGAGGCACCTTCGCGTGAGGCGCCGCCCCGCGAGGTGGTGATGCCGGTGCGCCCGCCGGAACGTGTCGCGGCGCCGCCACCGCCACCACCGCCCGCTCCCTCTCCGGCCCCCGCGCCGTCGAGCGCTGACCAGAATCTCGCCGAGATGGCGCAACGGCTGGAGGCCGCGCTGCGCCGGCCGGCCGAGCCGGTTGCGCCGCCGGTTGCGCCCGAAACGCCCCCCGCACGTCCGCAGCGCAGCGAGACCCCCGCGCCTGCGCCGATAGCCGCTCCGCCAAAGGGCGGCTTTGAAAATCTCGAAGACGAGATGGCGTCCTTGCTGGGCCGTCCGAAGAATCCTTCGTGAGGCCGTCGGCATTCCCGCGTAGAGTTTTATTTTTTTTAACCCTGACAGCCGCCGGATCGCTCGCCGATCCGGCGTTGGCGCAGGACATCAGTATCAATTTCGGCCAAGGCGGCGGCGGCGTCACCGAGCGCGCGATCCAGCTAATCGCGCTGTTGACGATACTCTCGATCGCGCCGTCGATCCTGGTCATGATGACGTCGTTCACGCGGATCGTCGTCGTGCTCTCGCTGCTGCGCACCGCGCTCGGCACCGCGACCGCCCCGCCCAACTCCGTGATCATTGCGCTTGCGATGTTTCTTACCGCGTTCGTGATGGGCCCCGTGCTGCAGCGATCCTATGACGACGGCATCAAGCCGCTGGTCGCCAACCAGATCGGTGTCGAGGAAGCGCTGCAGAAGGCCTCGGTACCGCTGCGCGGCTTCATGCAGAAGAACGTCCGCGAAAAGGACCTGAAGCTGTTTCTGGACCTCTCCGGCGAACCTCCTCCGGCGACGCCGGAAGACATGTCGCTGCGGATCCTGGTCCCCGCATTCATGATCTCCGAACTGAAGCGCGCCTTCGAAATCGGCTTCCTGCTGTTTCTCCCGTTCCTGATCATCGACCTAGTGGTCGCCTCCGTCCTGATGTCGATGGGTATGATGATGCTGCCGCCGGTCGTGGTGTCACTGCCGTTCAAGCTGATCTTCTTCGTTCTGGTGGACGGCTGGTCTCTGGTCGCCGGAAGCCTGGTGCAGAGCTATGCGGGCGGGTAAAAAATTACCTCAGTCGACACTGGGTCAGTAACGTTGACTTATTTCCTCCGCATTTTTGCGGAGGTTTTGCTGCCGGTTTGTCCCGGGAATTTAAGGCCGGATTAGTTCCTTCATGACAAAACGGGGAAGGCTTTTCTCAGTAAGCGCATTCACCGGATCAGGAAGATGGCAGGGCAGTCGATCGGCGACATGGACGTCGAATACGCCACGACGATTGCCGAGCGCGCCATACGGTTGATGCTGCAACAGTCGGTTCCGTCCACTCCGAACAATTTCGCGGTCTGGTTCGAGTACTGCATGGGCAGTTCGGTACCGCTGCGCAAAACCATCGACATCCTGATCGCTGGCAAGCGCCCGTTCGACAACGCGACCAACCACGAACTCTACATCACCTACATATCACCGCACTCGCCCCCGAACCCGCTGGCGGGTCTTCCGGAGCAGTTGAGCGGCCTGATCGCCTGCGCCCAGCAATTTCTCAACACCGCCGTCACCGACAATCGCACGCAGATCGCAGCGCTCGGCGAAGTCTCTTCGCAAGCCGCGGCATCGGCTGATCCGAAGCAGATCATCGCCAAGCTCGTCGACGAATTGTCAAAGGCGACGGCGCGCGCGTCCGCGCTGGAGGCAAACTTCGCAGCAACCTCGGAAGAACTGGACACGATCCGCGACTCGTTGAAGGCCGCCGAGCAGCGGTCCAACACCGATGCACTGACCGGGCTCGCCAACCGGCACTCGATGGACGAATTCCTTCGCCAGGCCCAGATCGATGCGATGGAGAAGGACGAGGCACTGAGCGTTTTCCTGATCGACATCGATCACTTCAAGAAATTCAACGACGACTACGGCCACCAGGTCGGCGACCAGGTGCTGCGGCTGGTCGCCAAGGTCCTGCAGGAAGGTGTCCGCGAAGTCGATCTCGCAGCGCGCTATGGCGGCGAGGAACTGATAGCGGTGCTTCCAGGCGCCGACCTCGAGACCTGTGCATCGGCCGCCGAGCGTGTCCGCCGCCGCATTGCCGAAGCCAAACTGACACGCCGCGCAACCGGCAAGGAGATCGGCAGCATCACGGTTTCGATCGGGGTGGCGCAATTCCGGCTGGCTGAATCCGCCGAAGCGATGATCGAGCGATGCGACCGCGGGCTCTACAAGGCCAAGCGAACGGGCCGCAATCGCACCATCACGGAAATCGAACTCGAACGTGAGCCCGAGGCTGGCGCCGCCTAAGCGCGACCGGCTGTGGAAGATCCGACGACCTGGGAGGCCGTAGGATCGAACACCGGCCTGCCTCAATTGCGCATTATCGGAATGATCGCATTGCCGGGCTCGCGCCGGGAACCAATCCGGGCCGTCGCGGCTTATCTCCGATGCTTCAATGCCGGGAGTACTTCATGAAGATCGCAGGGATGGTTATGGCTGCAACGGCAGCCCTCAGCATTATTGGTTCGTCAGCGCTTGCCCAGCAAACGCGTACGGGAATGATAACCAGGATCGATCGGATCAGCGGCACCATTTCGATCAAGGATGTTCCTGACGGCACCGTCGGCGCAAACACCACCCCTGCGACGGAGGAATTCAAGGTGCAGGACGCCTCGCGGCTGAACGAGCTACATGCCGGCGACCGCGTCACATTCGCGGTGAGCGAATCTTCGGGGACCAAGACCGTCACGAAGATCGACAAGAAGTGAGATAGCGTCAGAGCGGCATTCTTCCCGGGACGCTGACTCCGGCCCTACGAACAAAACCTGAAGCAAGATAACGTCTCGCGAGATGTAATCTTGCGCAGGTCCGGGCGACGAAATCGCACGAGTCTGCGCTGCTTGTCTCTTGCCAGCACGCTGAGTTCTATCGCGACGGCGTCCGGTCGAGCGAGGCGCGAATTTCGGCGACGGTCTCGTCGCAATATTGGTTCAGCTTCTGGAATTGCTGCTCCAGCGCCCGGAGCTTCCAGGCGCGCTTCGCCTGCCCCTCCCGGTCGATGTTGAATCTGTCGGCCGGCGAAGGGCGTGACACCTCCGCCCTCGCCACGATCCACGGTGACTGGTCACTACCCTTGGTGGAAGCCATCTGTACGCCTTACAAATCGAGGGCCTCGGTCGAACTTCCCTTACGCTATTGCGCCGGCATGACGACTTTGCGGCACGAGGGGCAGGCAAGGTCGATTTGATGGCAAAAGCTGGACGCCTGCGGCGAATGAGCGGCACGACCTCGTAGTCTTACGGAGTTCCCGTCCATGATTAGGATGCAATCGGCCGCCAACATTACCGATGAGTCATCTGTTGCTTTAGCGATAGTTCGAAATGCCCGCACAGCCTTCAGAAGCTGGTCTGCCTCCGCGCTGCGAGAGTTGCGGCGCGGGCACGGCTAGGCTTGGAAAACTGCCCCCCATCGGACTGCGACCCCTCCTCTACGTGTACAAGTGCAGCGCCTGCAACCGGATCACCTCGATCGAGCCCGAGCGGCACGATAGTCCCACCATCAGCCCCACCCTTACCCCGCCGATGGTGATGAAGCCGGCAATCAAGAAAGCCCCGCACACGGTCTGATTGGCGACGACCGGCCGACTGCCGGCCGCCTCATCGCCAAATGCGCTCGCGCGAATGCGTTTCCTGAAGGAAATCCTCACGCTGGCGGCCGGACCGGGTTTGATCCCGGGCTGGCCGGATGTAATGCTAAGCGCAACTCCTCAAAAAAGAAGGCAGGGGCATGCCCGACGGCTTCATCGACGAACTGCGCAGCACGCTGGACCAGAGTTCGGTCCTGTGCGGCGACGAGATCGACGCGCGCTATCATCACGACATGGCCGGAATACCGGTCCCGAAGCCGCGTGCCGTCGTCCGCCCGAGAACGACCGTAGATGTATCCGCCCTGCTGCGGCTCTGTCACCGTCACGGCGTGCCGGTCACGACCCAGGGCGGCATGACCGGCCTGGTGCGCGCCACGCTGCCGAACGCGGACGAAGTCGTACTCTCGATGGAGCGGATGAACGCGATCGAGGAAGTCGATGTCCCGGGTGGCGTTGCGATCGCGCAGGCAGGCACGCCGCTGCAGAAACTCCAGGAGCGGGTCGAGCAGGACGGCATGATGTTTCCGCTCGATCTCGGCGCGCGCGGCAGTTGCACCATCGGCGGCAACATCTCGACCAATGCCGGCGGCAATCGTGTGATCCGCTACGGAATGACGCGCGACCTGATCCTCGGCCTCGAAGTCGTCACCCCCGACGGCACTGTGCTCAAGGGCCTGCGCAAATACATCAAGAACAACACCGGCATCGATCTGAAGCATCTGTATATCGGCACCGAAGGCATTCTGGGCGTGGTGACGCGCGCAGCGCTTCGGATATTTCCGGCGCCGGCTGAACGCCAGGTGGCGCTTTGCGCGCTGCCCTCCTTCGGGCAGGTCACGGCCTTTCTCAAGCTGGCGCGAAGATCGCTCGGCGGCGAACTGACCGCATTCGAGGTCATGTGGAACGCCTACTACCGCCAGACCATCGAACGCGTGAAGGGCGTGGTTGGCCCGCTGCCGACCGATCATCCGTTCTATGTGCTGCTGGAGGCCTCCGGAAGCGACGCTGAACGCATGCGCAACAGTCTCGAGCAAATGCTGGAAACGGCGATGGGCGATAATTTGATTCTCGACGCCACGCTTTCGACCTCCAACGCGTCAGCGGCTGCGATCTGGCGCATCCGCGATTCCAGCGTCGAACTCGGTCGCAGCTTTCCATTCGCGGCAAGGATGGGATTTGACGTCAGTATCGCCATCGACAGGATGGAGGAATATGCGGATACGCTCGATGCGCGAGTAAAAGCGATCGATCCGCAGGCCTTTACCATCGTGATGGGACACGTCGGCGACGGAAATCTGCATCCCAGCGTGTATCACGAGCACACGCCGGACAGGCACGATCAGTTCGAGAGGCTTGTCTACGACCTCACCGGTGAATTCGGCGGCTCGATCTCGGCCGAACACGGCATCGGCATCCTGAAGCGGCCGTACCTGAAGATGAGCCGGACCGAAGCGGAAATCGAAACCATGCGCACGCTCAAGCGCGCGCTCGATCCGAAGAACATCCTCAACCCGGGACGAATTTTTACGGTGTAACCGCGCTTTGCGACATCAGCGGGCGGTCACCCCTCGAAGTTATATTGCTTGCTGAGGTGGTCGCCGATCTGGACCATCATGGCGACGCATTCGGGATAGCCGGGTTTGGCGACCGTGGCGGCGTCGGCACTGGCGCGGAATTCCCAGCTGTCGCCGTCGCGAAGCACCGAGATGACGATGCCGTCGGGACAATCGGCGTGAACCTTCAATTCAGCCCGCGCCATCGCGATCAATTCAGCTTCGGTCTTGGCTGGCTTGGCCATCGTGGCGCCTCCCCCGGCAGATTGTTGCCCCGCAGGTTGCCGCTTTGACGCGCATCTGTCGAGGGATGAAGGAATGCCGCGCCAACTCGTCGCGCTCGACGGCCACCTGTCTGGGCCCTGTAGCGATTGACAGGTCTTGTATCGCGGGCGAACATATTCGCCGGGTGGATACGACCCGCTGCTTGCGCCCCTGTCCCGGGGTACGGTGAACGTATCAAGCCGCGCTTTGAGGCCATCCTTTGCCCGAGCGAACGGGTCAGCAACGCAAGCCCCTGACGTCCCTTCCGTTCGTCGATTCAGAGGATCGTCCCATGCGCGATTTCCGCGATGCAAAAGCCATGGCGCAAACGCTACGTGAAGCGCTCAGCGCCAAATCCGTTTCTCTCACCCACAGCGAGTCCCTCGAACTGACCGCCAAGGTCCTTGGCCTTCGGGACTGGAATGCGCTGGCCGCCAGAATTGCGTCCAGCAACGAACCTCCCGTCGAAAAGCCCGCTGCATCGGCGCAGGAGACCGGATCAACGCCATCGGGCGGAAATCCATCCGGCCAACCCGCACGTCAGAAGGTTGCCGTGGATTCCGTCATTCTTGACAGCTACACCGGATTCTATCGGCTCGATGACAATGCCGTCTTCACGGTGACGCGCGAGGCCGATCATTTGCTCACGCATCTGCCCGGACAAATCCATGTCCCGTTCCATGCACAGAGCCCAACCGAGTTCTTTTCCGAGATCGTCGACGCTCAGATCACCTTCGTCGGGGACGGGCGGGGACCAGCGACATCCGTGAGCCTGCATCAGGGTGGTGTGAGCTATCCGATGCCGCGCATCGACGCGACGGTCGCGCGAGAGATTGCGAGCCGGACCGAAGAGAGGGTGAAAAGCCAGGCCCCAAGCCCGGGGACCGAGGCCGCGCTCCGACGGCTCATTGATGGGATCATCAGCGGCAAACCCAATTACGACGAGATGAGCGCAATGCTTGCCGAAGCCACGCGTCAGCAATTGCCGCATTTGCAACCTGGCCTTGCCGAACTGCGCACGGTCGAGTCGGTCAATTTCCTCGGTGTGGGCGCCCAGGGCGAGGACGTCTACAGCGTCCGGCACGAAAACGGCGCGTCGCATTGGCGAATTGCGTTGGACTCGAAAGGAGCGATCTCAACGGCGTGGGTCACTCCCGGCCCGTGACGTACACGGGTTGTCGATGTGCCGGGAGTTCGGCGCGTCAAGGCGCCGGGCTCGCCGGCTTCGCCTCGGCAATGATCCGCAGCGAAGCGGCCTGGTCCGGATTGGACTCCGGACCCGTGCTGATCGGATCATGGCGCGATGGCGACGCTTGCTGAACGTGCTTGGTGAATATCCTGACGATCTGGCCTTTGACGCACGGCCCTTTGTCGAAAACATCGGATGCGATGCCCTCCACCGCATCCCGCAGCGCCAAAAATTGCGCCTGCCTCGCGATGCTCTCGGTGCCCTTTACGCCGCCGAGTTCGTCCATGGCGGCGTCACTGATCTGGCATTCGACGGTAACGCCGTCGTTGAGCATCGTGAACCTGAACGCGAAGCGTTCGTTGTCGTGTCCTAACACTCGGTCCCGCGTCAACGGCATTGGTCGGTCAGCTTCTTAACGGCAAAAATAACTGCGAGGAGCGCCTCTGTGGCGCTGACATTCTCCTAGTGCGCCAACGCGTCAAAAGTTGGTCGAAGCCGGGGCCGGACTCGGATCTCCCTACGCTGTCCCGAATTCGATTGATGAAAGATCGTCTAAGACGCTACCGCCGCGGGTTCGATCCAGCGCTCGGTCCGGAAAGGTCGCCAAGAAGGTTCGACAGCTGAACCGCGAGCTTCCGGAGCCGGGCATTCTCCTCGAGCAGCACCAGAAGGTCGCTGGTCTGCTGCTGTCGAGGTTTATCGCGCCGAAGCCCGTCCGCTTGTTCCAGCAGCGGTGACAGGACGGCAAGAAATTCGTCACTACGCTGCGGCGGTCGTCCGCCTTGAAAGTTATTGTCCTGAAGCAATGGCGCGACGTTGCCCGCATGCCCGGCACCCCGACATCCATCGAGCCGGACTGACTTGTTCTGCAACGAATGTTCGATACTCATGACAAATCCCCAATGCGGACGGACGTGCTCCCGGTCGTCCTTTCAAAGCAACAACTTCGATTGAGTCCGGGGCAAATTTGAGTCGGGAAAAAGATCGGCGCAAGAATTCGTTTGTTGCAGGGCCGTCACAGCGATACTTTTTCAGGCCACATTTTTTCAAGTCACATGGCGGATCGGATCCGGCCAAATTTTTGACGTATCGCGAAGCATCCTAAGCCACCGCGCGGTTCGGGGTATTTCCGCGTCAGGGGCGTATCAATGACAGATTTTTTGACCAACGCGGATCACTGGCGCAAGCGCGCGGAACGGACAAGGGCTTTGGCCGCGAATGCGGTGAAGGATCAGGGTCGCCTGCTCAAGGTAGCAGAGGAGTATGACCGGCTGGCGACTCTCGCGGAAGGGCGGCGAAGCACGATACCGACGGGCCGCTACGCACCGTCGAGCCGGCACGAATAGTCTCCCTTGTTCAAACAGGCATTTTCGCTGCGTGGCATGATAGCCCCGCTGGATGCAAGCTGCCGTGCCGGTCATGCGCCCGTCGCCCGAAACGGTGCGCATCCGTGGGCTGGATCGAGTCGGTCCGGCGCCGAGTCGCCTGAAGATGGCTTCCTGATCGCCCGCTGGACAAGCCGAAGGCGCGGAACACGGCCAATTATCCGGGATCCTACGGGGGATGTGTGGCGCACAAATCACACTCGCCAACAGCGTTCATCGTCTTGTGACCGCGCAATTGCAGTTGAATTAACGAATCAACTAGACCGCTAGTGGGGCTGGGAAGCGGAGAGTTAGTATGAGAGTCGCTTCCTTAGAAAGTGTACTGACGGCGGCCACGCTGGTAACGGCCATCGTCGTCGTGCTGTGGGCAATCAAAATTGTCTACGGTGCGTAACAAAATTGTCTACGGTGCGTAAACAGGCAGGTAGCTGTAGTCGAACTCGAATCCTCCGACCAAGAAGAGGTTCGCGACAAAGCCATCACTTCCGCGGCGGCGGAAGCCTTCTGTTTCCTTTGCCGGCGAGGCCTTCGCCGGATATACGGCCTGTCCGACGCGTATTGGCTTTGGTTCACGACCTCGCGCGATATCCGCTCGGGCCGCAGGAAGCATTTGGTTTCAAGTCTCTGATGCACTTCAATTTTTATCTGATGAATGCGGCGTTTGTTCTCCTGGGTCTTGAGGTCATTTACGCGCTCTATCAACTGGCCAAGCTGGTCCACTGAGGCCCCGCGCCCAGGGTGCAATCGCACAGCGTTGTCGCGCAGGCTGCATTTTCCCAACAGTTCAGCTTGAGACTCGCCGCAATGACGCCGCTTTGGCGCCAGGGTCGGCGCATCG
>PNLC01000052.1 GCA_013822885.1 Bradyrhizobium sp. | reverse complement strand
AAGCACTTCCGCCGGCGTGACGAAAAGAAACACCGCGCTCGGATCGACGAACCTGCGGATCAACCATGGGCAGGCAATGCGATCGATCTTCGGCCGCGCGCGTGTCACCCAGACGGTACGGCCCTGTGCGTCGCGCGCTGGAAGTTTTTCGGCCGGCACCAGCGGCAGCTTGGCGGCCTTCCAGCCTTCGAACCCGCCTTCCAGCGCTTCGGCCGAGACATGGAGATGCCGCAGCCAGGCGGCGGTGCCTTGCGCGATTTTTTGGCCGCGCAGGCAGACGACGATGGCCGGACGGCCGGAGAACTCCTCGCCCCAGCCGGCGGCGTCCTCATGGTTGCGCCGGATCGCGCCCGGAATCAGCCGCTGGTCGGCGGCGAAATCCTCGTCGGTGCGAACGTCGATCAGGGCAGGCATGCTGGCCGTGCCGATCAATCGGGAAAGTTTGTCTGGAGATATCGTGGTGTAGGATGACATGGTTGCGCCCTCGTATGAGAAACGGGACGCGATACTTGGGCATGTCGCCTCGTGGGGAGATCGCAAAATCCCCATGGACCGAATTAACCGCTTGCGGCGTTCGCTGTCAACCGGTTCCGAGGGGACACCTTGCGAAGCGTGCGCATCGGTCCTAGCTTGTCCGCATCGGGGACGAAGCAGGCTCCCCGTCAGACGGTCAGCCGTCCAAGCTCTGCGCACACTCGACGTGTCGAGGATGGCGCATGGACTCCAGCGGGACCGATATCGCGACCGAGCCCAAACCTTCAACCGGAAGCGCGCTGATCCCGCTGCTTTATCTCGCGCGCGGCCTTCGAGGCTTCGGCGACGGGTTCGCCATCATCATTCTGCCGGCTTACATGACTGCGCTCGGTTTTGACGCGATAGCGGTCGGCATAGTAGCGACGGCGTCGCTGCTCGGAACGGCGCTGCTGACGCTGATCGTTGGCTGGATCGCGCCACGTCATGATTTGCGCGCGCTGCTGATCTTCGGCGCCGGCCTGATGGCGACGACCGGCCTGGCGTTTCCCAGCGTTGAGCATTTCGTGCTGATCGTGCTGGTGGCCTTCATCGGCACCATCAATCCCTCCGGCGGCGATCTTGGTGTGCTGGTGCCGCTCGAACACGCGGTGCTGGCGAAGCGCGCGGCCGACGACCGCCGGACTCAGGTGTTTGCGCGCTATAGCCTGATCGGGGCGCTCTGCACCGCCGCCGGCTCGCTTGCGGCGACCTTGCCCGATTTGCTGGTTTCGCACGGCGGCACCACGCTCGGTGCGTTCCGGCTGATGTTCTATGCCTATGCCGCGCTCGGAATCCTGAGCGCTTTGCTTTATCGCCATGTGCCGCATGCCCGCGGCGAGGAGAGGGCACAGCACGCGCCGCTCGGTCCCTCGCGCAACACCGTCTACAAACTGGCCGCGCTGTTCAGCATCGATGCGTTTGCCGGCGGCTTCGTCGCCCAGTCTCTGCTGGTGCTGTGGCTGTTCGAGCATTTCGATCTCTCGCTGTCGGCGGCCGGCGTATTTTTCTTCTGGTCGAGCACGCTGAGCGCCTTCTCCTATCCGGTCGCGGCCTGGATCGCGAAGCGTGTCGGGCTCGTCAACACCATGGTTTTCACGCATATCCCTTCCAGCATTTTCCTGATCCTGGCGGCGTTCTCGCCAAATCTCTATCTGGCGCTGGGACTGTTGCTGCTGCGCTCGGCGTTGTCGCAGATGGACGTGCCGACCCGCACCTCCTACGTCATGGCTGTGGTGACGCCGGCGGAGCGGCCGGCGGCGGCCAGCGTCACCGCCGTGCCGCGCAGCCTCGCATCCGCGATCAGCCCGGCGATATCGGGCGCACTGTTGATGACGGCGTTTCCGGGCCTGCCACTGGTGGTCTGCGGTGCGCTCAAGATCGCCTACGACCTCGCGCTGCTCTATTCATTCCGCCACATCAAGCCGCCGGAGGAGCAGGAGCGTTAGAAAATCAACCCGTTCGCCGTTCGAGCGGGAGGGCCTCCATCGAGCGGCGTTCGTCGCGATGGTGCGACCACAGTTTCAGCTTGACCTCCGCCGTGCGGGCAGTCGCTGGCTTCTCAAAGCGAAACGCGATCTTCTGGCTCGCCTGAACCTGGTACTTGGCGGCCTGCGCGAGCCAGTACCATTTTTTTCCCGGTTCGCTGAGCGCGCGCAGTCGGCACTCGGCTTCCAGTTCGCATAGGCGGGTCACTTCGTTCATTGCCAATTCCAGAACCTGGTAGCTCAAACATACCGTCGCCTCGGACAACCGGCAAATTGGTTTCCGGTTATTATATGCTGATGACGAAAAGGTCTTAGCGGCGGGCTAGGGAGGTCCGGCGCAATTTATTGAAATTATGGAAGCGTTTGATTCGATAGTGTTGCGCATACGAAGTGTTCACGCATTCGGCCGCGGCGGTCCCTTGCCCAGCAGGAACAGCGCCAGCAACGCCGCGATGCTGAGTGCGGAGGAGACGATCAGGGCTCGCGCGCCCATGATGTCGATCAGCAGGCCAAATAGTAACGGTGCTGCCGCCTGCGCCATTCGCGCCGGCGCGCCGATGATGCCGAGGCGGTAGCCGTAATTCTGCGGCCCGAAGATCGCGAGCGGCAGCGTGCCGCGGGCAATCGTCAGGATGCCGTTGCCGGAGCCGTGAAAGATCGCGAAGACGCTGGCGGCGCCGCCGCCGGCGAGGCCGAGGATCGCGGCGCCGATCGGGTGCGTGATGCAGGCAAGTTTGGTCGAAAACAGCGGATGATAGCGGCTGAGAAAGCCCGCCTCGAAGATGCGGGCGGCCACCTGCGACGGCCCGATCAGGGCGCCGGCGAACACCGCCTGCGTCGTCGTCGCGCCGGCTGCCTCCATCAGGCGCGGCAGATGCGCCGCCATCGCGCCGGTGACGGTCCAGGCCGCCGCGAACACGAACGCCAGCACGATCATGGTGCGATCGATCGGGATATGCGGCTTGACCGCTGCGGCCACCGCTGCCTTCGCGCCCTTCACCGCTGGCAGTATCAAAAGATTGATCGGCAGTCCGATCAGGATATGCGCCGCCGCCCAGGCGAAGCAGGTGTTGCGCCAGCCGATGGTCTCGAGGCCCCATGCGGACAGCGGCCATCCGATGGTCGAGGCAAATCCCGCAAGCAGCGTGATGCCGGTGATCGAGCGGCGCGCCGCATCGCCATAGATGCGCCCGAGCGCGGCAAAGGCGGCATCGTAGAGACCCGCGCTCATGCCGACGCCGAGCAAGAGCCAGGCGACGATCAGCATGGGGATCGACGTGGTGAGGCCGAGCAGCGCCAGCCCGGCCGCCAGCACCACGTTCGACATCGAGAGCACCGGCCGGCCGCCGACCAGATCGATATGGCGTCCGATCCGGGGGGCGAGCAGGGCAGAAATCACCTGCGATGCGGAGAACGCGGCAAAGATCCAGTTCGGGGAGACGCCGAGATCGCGCGCGATCGGATCGGCGAGGATCGCCGGCAGATAGTAGCTCGATGCCCAGGCCAGCGTCTGCGTGGTGCCGAGTCCGATGATGATGGAAAGCTGGCTGCGGTTCACGTCGGCGTCTCTCGTCTTGACCAGTAAAGTGCCAGCGGCCCGAGCAGGATTCCCGCCGCCAGCACCGAAAATGCAGCGGTCCAGGCCGTTGAACTCTGCGGCCCTCCGGCAGCGTCCAGTGCGACACCCAATGCCCACGCGCCAAGCGCCGAAAGGCTGAAGCCGACGGTGGAGTGCACCGCCATGGTCGCGCCGCGATGGCCGGGATCTGCCGACATCGACATGCCCGAAGTCAGCGCGCCTGAATCGGCGGGCACGGTGAGGGCATAGATGAGGATCAGCGGCAGCAGCAGCCAGGGCGATTGGTCGGCGAAGAAGCCGATCAGGAGCGCGACCGCAGCGGAAGCGAACATCACGGCCGATATGGCGCGGTGGCGGCCGAACCGAAGCGCGAATTCGTTGCCGAGGATGCTCGCGGGCATCGCAAGCAGCGTGAAGACGACGCTGACGACGATCGGGGTCAGAAGCGAAGCGCCGGCGCTCTTTGCTGCGACGAACGTCCAGAACGCGACGATCCAGGCCCTGATGCCGTACAGTTCGAAACAATGCGCGCCGTAGCCGAGCACAAACCCCATGGCTTTGCGGTTGTGAAACACGGGCGCGAAATCAAGAAACCGCCCGGACGCCGGCGCCGGCTGCACCGGCCGCAGCAGCAGGCAAACGGTGAGCATCACCAGCGGCCCGATGGCGGTGACGAGAAATGCACTGCGCCAGCCCCATGCTTCCGCGACAAGTTGGGAAACCAGAAACGACATGCCGACACCGAACGAGAAGCTCGACGTGTAGAGCGTAATGGCGCGGGATGAATCGCCCGGCGCGAGACGGTCCGTCAGCGCCTTGAGGCCCGGCATGTAGGCGCCCGCAAAGCCAACGCCGGCCATCGCGTTGAAAAGGACCCCGGACCACAGGCCGGTCGCGAACAGGCCGAACAGCAGGGTGCCGAGCGCGCTCAGCGCGGAGCCCGCAATCAGGATATTGCGCGCGTCGATCCGATCGGTGAGCGTCGCCAGCACCGGCACCGCCAGCATGTATCCGGCCGCGCCGGAGCCCGCCAGCAGGCCGGCCTGCGCCCCGCTCAGATGCCATTCCGGAATCAGGAAGGCTGCGAGAACCGAAGGTACGACGACATGCGGGAGCAGGCTGCCGAGCTGCCCTGTGCACATGCCGACGATGACGGAACGGCCTTCCAGCGAAATCCCGTTCACTCCCACTTTCAGGCTGCGCAACCGCAACCTGTCTGGCCTTGCTGCTTTGCCTTTTCATCCGCGACGCAGCAGGCGTCAACATCCGATAATGCGGGGCCGCCGCAGCAACTGCTCGCACCTGGCGCCGGCGAGCGGCTGCAGACGCCGGTCTCGGGCAGCACCAGTTCGACCCGCTCCGCGGCCTCGCGGTCGCCGACAATGTCGGCGGCAATCGAACGCACCTGCTCGTAGCCCGTGAGCATCAGGAAGGTCGGCGCGCGGCCGTAGGATTTCATGCCCGCGAAATAGAAACCCGGTTCGTTCTGCGCCAGTTCACGCGCGCCGTGCGGCCGCACGGTGCCGCAGCTATGTTCATTCGGATCGATCAAAGGCGCCAGCGCGACCGGACATTCGATCGCCGGATCGAGTTGGATGCGCAGTTCGCGCACGAAATCCAGTTCGGGACGAAAGCCGGTCGCCACGACGAGTTCGTCGACGACGATCTGGCGGCCGCAACAGGCCGAGCCGGCGCCGACAACGAGGCTGGGGCCGTCGGCAGAGAGGCGCGAAACGCCGAATTCGCTTTCCATCCTGATTCGTCCCGCGGCTACCAATGCGGCAAACGCTGCGCCGAGCTCGCCGCGGGCGGCCAGCTTGTCGTTCGCGCCGCCGCCAAAGGCTTTCGCGGGATCGTTCCCTCGCAGCAGCCAGATCGCCTGGGTCTCCGGCACCTGTTCCGCGAGTTTCGCCAGATCGGTCAGCGTGCCGATCGCGGAGTGCCCGGCACCGAGCACGGCTACGGTCTTGCCGGCGTAGCGCGCGCGGTCCTTGCCCAGCACGTCGGGCATGCCGTAGGCGATCCTGTCCGCTGCATCCGTCTCGCCGATGGCGGGCAGGCCATTCGCGCCAGCGGGGTTCGGCGAATGCCAGGTGCCTGATGCGTCGATCACCGCATCGGCCCTGACGACTTCAGGGCCTTTTCCGTTCTGGTATCGGATCTCGAACGGGGCCGCTTCGCGGCCCTTGGTTTTCATCTTGTCGAAGCCGACCTTGCTGATGCCGGTAACGCGGCTCGATGTGCGAATGTGAGGCTTGAGCGCGGTGTTGCCCGCTAGCGGTTCGAGATAGCGCTCCACCATCTCCGCGCCGGTCGGATATTGATCGGGCTCGGGAGAATTCCAGCCGCTCGCCGCCAGCAGGCCCACCGCGGCCTTGTCGACGTTGTATTCCCATGGCGAGAACAGTTGGACGTGGCCCCATTGCCGCATGGCATGGCCGACGTTTTCGCCGGCTTCCAGCACGATCGGCTGCAGCCCGCGCTCCAGCACGTGGGCCGCGGCGGCAAGGCCGACTGGCCCGGCTCCAATGATCGCGACGGTTTTGGCTGCGCTCATGGCATTCTCCCATTCAACTGGAAATATCGAAATACCGGTCACAGGCCATCGGGCCTAGGCCGCGGTCTTGGCATCCTTGGTTTCAGCGCTTTCGGCGCAGCACTCAGCGACGAGGAAACCCACCAGTTCCCGCATCACCTCGTAGTTGGCGTGGCAAATCAGGGTGGTCGCGTCGCGCACCTGGGTCACAAGGCCTACAGCCACCAGCGCCTTGATGTGATGGGAGAGGGTGGAGGGCGCGATTTTCAGTTTGTCCTGCAGACGGCCGACCGCAAGCCCGGCGCCGCCGGCGCGGATCAGCGCGCGGTAGATCTTCAGCCGGGTCGGATTTCCCAGCGCTTCGAGATGGGCGGCGGCGGCGTCGAGTTTCATGCCGGGATCGTCCCACGGGAAATCCGGCCCGTCAACTGTATTTCTAGAATTATGGAAATAAGGGATATGTGGAATGCCCACTTTCCCGTGGCGATGGAATTTCGCCCCGGATCAGGCCTTGGCCGGCCTCGCCGTCGGCAAGCCCGCGTTCAGCGGAAGCAGGAATGTGATCAGCGAGCAAAGCAGCAACATGACCGCGGAGCCGATCAGGCAGCCCGTGATGCCCGCAAACTGATACAGCGCGCCGGATAGCGTGATGCCGAGAAGGCGGCCGGCCGCATTGGCGGCATAGTAGAAGCCGACGTCCTCGGCGGCTTTTTCGGAACCCGCATAGGCCAGGATGAGATACGAATGCAGCGACGAGTTGACTGCGAAGGGCAGTCCGAACAGTGCCAGCCCAACCACCAGGATGAGATCGGGACGCCCGACCTCGGTTGAGTTCATGATAACGGCGAGCGCGATCGGCACGGCCGCGAGAACGGCGGCCCAGATCCGTGCGGCCGGCACCTCGCGGCTGAGGCCATCTGTGCTGCGGCTTACCAGCGAGGGCGCGATAGCCTGCACGCCGCCATAGGCAATGGTCCAGGCCGCCAGGAATGCGCCTACCTGCAGGAACGTCCAGCCGTAGGCGTAGAGAAAGACGGGCAGACCGACCACGAACCAGACGTCCCTGGCGCCGAACATGAAGATGCGCGCGGCCGCCAGAAAGTTCACGCCGCGCGATTTGCCGAACAACTCGCGGATGGTTTTCGACGACTTCGCCTTGCCGAGTTGCGACGGCAGCAGCAGCAGCCCCGCGACGAAGATGACGCCGAGCAGGCCGGCCATCAGCCACAGCGCATGGGTGAAGCCCGCAAGATCGAGCAGCAGGCCGCCGACGAAGAATCCGACACCCTTCATCGCGTTCTTGGAGCCGGTGAACCAGGCGACCCACCGGAACAATTGCCCGCTGCCCTCCGCAGAGGTTGCCTTGATCGCGGATTTCGATGCGGTCTTGGTCAGATCCTTGGCGACCCCGGCGATGCCCTGGGCGATCACGACCCACGCGACCGATGCCACGGCGCCCCATCCCGGATCGAGCGCCGACAGCATCAGCAAGCCGGCGATCTGGAGCACCTGTCCGATCGCGAGCATGCGGGGAATGCCAAAGCGCGACGCGAAATAGCCGCCGGCAAGGTTGGCGCCGATTCCCGCCGCTTCATAGAGCAGGAACAGAAACGCCAGGGTGAATGGCGTGTAGCCCAGCTTGAAAAAATGGAACAGCACCAGCATCCGCAAGGCGCCGTCGACCAGGGTGAAGCCCCAATACGATGCCGTGACGATGAGGTAGTTCCGGACCATGGCTAGACGCCCGAACGTTGAACGATGCTGGCGAGATCGACCATCCGGCAGGCGTAGCCGACTTCGTTGTCGTACCAGGCGTACACTTTCAGCAGCGTCTCATCGGTGACCATCGTGCTCAAGGCGTCGACGATCGAACTGCGAGGGTCGTTGTTGTAGTCCGCCGAGACGAGGGGCCTCGTCTCCAGACCGAGTATGCCGGCCAGATCGCTTTCGGAGGCCGCTTTGAAGAGGTTGTTGACCTCCTCGACCGTAGTCGGACGCTTCAGTTCGAATACACAGTCGGTCAGGCTGGCGTTCAGGACGGGAACGCGCACGGCGTGCCCGTTCAGCTTGCCCTTGAGTTCCGGGTAGATCAACGAGATCGCGGTCGCACTCCCGGTGGTCGTCGGTTGCATCGAAAGCATCGCGGACCGCGCACGGCGAAGGTCCTTGTGCGGAGCGTCAATGACGACGTTGGTATTGGTCGGATCGTGGATCGTCGTGATCTGTCCGTGCCGGATACCGATCTTCTCGTGGATGACCTTGACGACGGGGGCCAGGCAGTTCGTGGTGCAGGACGCCGCCGTCAGCAACTTGTGCCGGGCGGGATCGTAGAGCTGGTCGTTGACGCCGACCACGATGTTGAGCGCCGCCTCGTCCTTGACGGGAGCGGCGACGATTACGCGTTTGACGCCGCGGTCGAAATAGGCCTGAAGCTGATCCGGCTTGAGGAATTTGCCGGTGCACTCCAGCACGACGTCGCAGCCGAGATCGCCCCATGCGACCTCGCTCGGGGCCGCCGCTTCGCTGAAGCCGATGCGGTCCTTGCCAATCGTGATGGCGTTATCGGAATTGACTGCAATGGGCGCGTGCCAGCGTCCGTGAATGCTGTCGAATTCGAGCAGATGCGCGGTCGCAGCAATGCCGCCTTTCAATTCGTTGACATGGACGACTTCCAGCCGGTTCCCGGCGCGTGGATCGCTTTCCGGCCGGTAGATGCCGCCAAGCGCCGCGCGCAGCGCGAGCCTGCCGATGCGGCCCATGCCATTGATGCCGACTTTCATGGATATTCCTTATGGAGTTACGCGCGTCGTATCGCCGATTTCGTCGAGGCGGGCCTTGATCGCCATGCGGTCCAGCGAGTCGAACGGCAGGCTGGTGAAGATTTCGATCCGGCGCCGGATCATCGCATACAGTTCGTTCAAGAGCGTGGTCCGCTCGGTCTGCGACCCCGAGAATTGTGCCGGATCGGGGAGAGGCCAGGCGCCGGTGACGAACTGCGTGCCGAAATCCGGACAAAACTGACCGTTGGGAGCGTCGCAGAGCGCAATGACGAAGTCCATTCGGGGGGCGTGCGGCCCCTTGAACTCATCCCACGACTTTGAATGCAGGTGCGACACGTCATGCCCGAGCGCCGTCAACCGGGCGATGACTTCCGGCATGGGCTCTCGGGCCGGCGCCGAACCGGCGGAATAGGCCCGGAAACGGCCGCGGCCGATCTTCTCGAGCAGCCCCTCGGCGATGATTGAGCGCGCGGAATTTTGTGTGCACAGGAACAGGACATTGAATGCGGGCGCCATGAACTTCTCCCTTGATTCAGCAGCGATGGATTCGAGTGGCAGGTCGAAAGCGTTTCCGCACAGTTCCGGACGGCCGTTACAGCAATCGCGCGAGAGAAAATCGAGCAGGCTCCGGAATCCCGTGACGTCAGCCCGATAGTTCATCGCGCGGCCGTCTTTCTCGACCGAGATCAAACCGGCCCGGTTCAGGATGCCGAGGTGCGTCGACATGGTGTTGTGAGGAACGTCGCAAAGCCGCGCGATCTCGCCTGCGGGCAAGCTTTGCGGGTGGACAGCGAGCAGATGGCGCACCGCTGCAAGGCGGGTTGGTTGCGCAAGCGATCCAAACCCCTCTATCGCATTCGCTTCGCGATTGGCTTCGTCCATGGCTCGTCCGGGAAGAATTGAGGATTGTATCATTGTGTCCATATTACTCGACTAATTGAATGACAAATTGGTGACGATTAGCCTCATTTGACCGTCAATTGCCGGTTGGAGCGATTTATTGCTCTAATATGTCGATAAATCAAGACATATTTCTTGCCAAGCGGGCTTGCCTGAAATATCGAGAGGCCATCGCGCCCAGCAAAGCGGCGCGAGCGCGCAGAGCGAAAGCAGCCCTTCAAGACCTCCGGATGTAACCATCATGAACCTGTTCGAACGCTATCTCTCGCTGTGGGTGGCGCTGTGCATTGTCGCGGGTGTCGGTCTCGGTCATTTTTTGCCCGGACTGTTCGGGACCGTTGCGAGCGCCGAGGTCGCGCGCGTCAACCTGCCGGTCGCCGGCCTGGTCTGGCTGATGATCATCCCGATGCTGCTGAAGATCGACTTCGGCGCGCTCGGCCAGGTCCGCGAGCATTGGCGCGGCGTCGGCGTCACGCTCTTCATCAACTGGGCGGTGAAGCCGTTCTCGATGGCGTTGCTGGGCTCGATCTTCATCGGGCACTTGTTCGCGCCATGGCTGCCGGCCGCTCAGATCCCTTCCTATATCGCCGGCCTCATTCTGCTGGCCGCGGCCCCTTGTACGGCGATGGTGTTTGTGTGGTCGAACCTGTGCGAAGGCGAGCCGCATTACACCCTGAGCCAGGTCGCGCTCAACGACGTCATCATGATCTTCGCCTTTGCGCCACTGGTCGGCTTGCTGCTGGGCGTTGCCTCCATCACCGTGCCCTGGGATACCCTTCTGATTTCGGTGGTGCTGTATATCGTGGTGCCCGTCATCATCGCGCAGCTATGGCGACGCGCGCTGCTCGCCTCCGGGCCGGAAGCATTGCAGCGGACACTTCATGCTCTGCAGCCGGTGTCACTGGTCGCGTTGCTGACCACGCTGGTGCTGCTGTTCGGTTTCCAGGGCGAACAGATCATCGCACAGCCGCTCGTGATCGTGCTGCTTGCGGTGCCGATTCTGATTCAGGTCTATCTTAATGCCGGGCTGGCCTATTGGCTGAGCCGCCGCTTCGGCGTCGCCTGGTGCGTCGCTGCGCCGGCGGCGCTGATAGGCGCCAGCAATTTTTTCGAACTCGCAGTTGCCGCCGCCATCAGCCTGTTCGGCCTCAACTCGGGAGCGGCATTGGCCACGGTGGTCGGCGTGCTCGTCGAGGTGCCCGTCATGCTCTCGGTGGTCTATCTGGTGAAGGCGTCGCGTGGTTGGTACGAGGCCGGCGCCGCCACATCCGCCACCATCAAGGAGCAGGCGGAAATTTGAGCGTCACGATCTATCACAACCCAGGCTGCGGCATCTCGCGCAACGCGCTGGCGGCCTGCGTCTTTCACTCGGCGCGATTGCGCGGCATAATGGCGTATGGAACTCATGCCCCGCTTGCGCCTGATGAACTGGCTGGTCAGCCAGGGCCTCACAGGCCTGTCCGAAAATGAACTGATCCGGGGTTTCTGCGAGCGTTGCCGCGCCGAGGGCCTTCACGTCTCGCGCGGGATGGTCTTCATCGATACGCTGCACCCGATCTTCGAGGGCCGCGGCTTTCGCTGGAACGACGCCGAGACCAACGAAAGCAATGTTTTCGAATATGGTTCGACCAACGAGGGCGAAGCGGCTGAAGCCTGGCGCAGCTCGATCTTCTATCACATGCTCGAGGCTGGCCACGAGGAACTGCCGCTCGACCTCGTCAACAGTGCGTCCCACAATTTCAAGTTCATGGGCGAACTCGCCGAGAAAGGTCACAAGCATCTGGTGGCCTATACGCACCGGTTCGGTGAGGCCGGCACCATGGGGCAGATGGACTGCGTCTATTCCTATTGGGTGACGCGGCGCGAGGAGGGCTTTGGCGCGCAGGGGCTGGCGGCGCTGCGCGATTTGGTGCCGGTGCTGGGGCTGGCGATCAAGACCGCGGCGCAGGCCGACATCGCCAAGACACTGGGCCGCGTCTATCTCGGGCGTGACGCTGCCGAGCAGGTGCTGCGCGGGCGGATCGCGCGCGGCATCACCGAGCGCATCAACACCGTGCTGTGGTTTTCAGACTTGCGCGGCTCGACCGCGATCAGCGAGAGCATCGAGCCGGACGAGATCATCCCGTTTCTCAATGATTACGCGCAGGCCTCGATCGACGCCATCCATGAAGCCGGCGGCGAGGTGCTGAAACTGATCGGCGACGGCGTGCTGGCGATGTTCACCAACGAGAACATGGCAGCCGCACGACGCGCCGCGCTTGCCGCCGAGCATCGCTTCCGCCGCAACATGCGCGCGCTTACCGCCCGCCGCACCGCTGAAAACCGGCCGGTGACGACGGCGCATGTCGGCCTGCATGTCGGCGAGGTGTTTTACGGCAACATCGGCAGCGATGACCGGCTCGACTTCACGGTGGTGGGACCTGCCGTCAACGAGGTCAGCCGCATCGCCTCGATGTGCCGCTCGGTCGACCGTGAATTGCTGATGTCGTCGGCGTTCCGTTCGGGCCTCGACGCGGCGGGACGGAACTATCTGGTCTCCACCGGCCGCTTCGCGCTGCGCGGCATCAGCCGCGCGCAGGATCTGTATACGCTCGATCCCGACATCACCGCCGACGAGGTCGTGGGCGGGAAGTATGAGCGGTATCTGGCATCCTGATTGCTCGCCGCGAAGCCCGCGGAACTAGCTTGATTCATATCAAGGCGCGGAGCCCTGGCTTCGGTCTCAACTCTTGCCGCGCGACCGGCGCGACGGGGGAAAAGGTGGCCAGCATGTCCGCAACCGAAATAGCAGCACGTCATTTCTCTGCGGCCATGGCCGAGGCGGAAGCCGCCGGGCAGGGGACCGACAGCATATGCCGCGCGATGCTGGGCCTGGTGATCAGCAAGTATCTGGAGAGCCGGGGCGTGTCCGACGTTCAGTCGGAGCTGCGCTTCGTCGCCGAGAATTGCGATCCCGATACCGACTTCATGTTCATGCGGCCTTAACGCCCTTGGCCCGCCGCGTGTAGAGCCCGACCGCCGCGAGCGAAAACACCGTCAGCACCACGCCGAGCGCAAACAGCGCGTCATGCGAGATCGTCGCAGCGAGCCAGACGCCGATGGCGGCCGTCATCATCTGCCAGAAGCCGACCAGCGCGGATGCCGCGCCCGCCTTCGCGCCGAACGGCGACAGCGCCTGTGCGGTGCCGAGCGGATTGACGATGCCCATGCCGAGCAGGAACACGCTCATTGCGCCGAGGAATGGAAGGAACGAGGGGCTGTACAGCGAGACCAGCAGCATCGCGGTGGCGCCGGTTGCGGTCGCGAACAGTCCTCCGCGGATCGAGCGGTCGAGACCGTAGCGCGGGGCCAGTTTGGTCGCGAGCATGCCGGCGGCAAACACGATCAGCACGGTGCCCGCGAAGAACAGGCCCAGCTGGATCGGCGTGAAATGCATCGCCTCGATCAATATGCGCGGCGCGGACGAGAATATCGAGAACAGCCCGCCCATGATCAGGCTGACGGTTGCGGCCGGCACCACGAAGCGGCGGTCGGCGATCAGGCCGAGATAGTTCTTGGCGATGGCGAGCGGATCGAGCGGAGCCCGCGTCGCATGGTGGGTCTCGCCGAACACGGTGCCGTAGGCGAGGGCGCCGAGCGCCGCGAAGGCCGCGACCAGCACGAATTCGGAACGCCAGCCAAAGTAATGATCGAGCGCGCCGCCGAGCAATGGCGAGAAGCCGGGTGCCGCCGCCATCGCGATCATGATCAGCGCCATCGCGCGCGCCAGCGCCGCGCCCGAGAATAAATCCCGCGCGATCGCGCGGGACAGCACCGACGTGGCGCAAGCCCCGGCCGCCTGGATCACGCGGCCGACCAAAAGGCTCGGCAGATCGGTGGCGAGGGCGCACCAGATGCTGCCGGCGAAGAAAACCGCAAAACCGATCAGCACCGGCCAGCGGCGGCCGTAGCGGTCCGAGATCGGTCCGACCACGAGCTGGCCCACCGCGAATACCGCGAGAAAGACGGTGATGGCCGAGGTGACCGCCGCGCTCGAAACCTTCAGCGACACCGCCATCTGCGGCAGCGACGGTAGCAGGATATTGGTCGCCAGCGTGCCGGTCGCCGCAAGCCCGGCCAGCACCGCGATCTGCAGAACGGTGGAGGAAGCCTCGGGGCGCGGGCTGGCATCGATCGCGGCGGTCTGGTCGGTCATGGCGGTTCCCTGGTTCATTATATGATATATATCATTTAATGAGGGGTGGGAAAGTGCCGAGAAGAGATGACTGGGTTGTTTAGAAGGAAGCATGCGCCCCGGCGGTCATTGCGAGCGCAGCGAAGATTCCATGGGGTCGCGAAAAGAAGGAATGGATTGCTTCGCTTCGCTCGCAAGGACAATTGTTCGCGGGCGTAACCCCCGACGGTCAGCACCGCGCTGGCTCACCCACCATATCCGGCTGCCGCTCCAGCGCGACGGCGGGCGAAACCCAGATCACCAGCGCCTGGGCGCCGAAGATTGCCGCCGCCAGGTAGAGGCAGGCCTCGGCGCTGTAGAGTCCGCCGACGATGGCGCCGAGCGCCGAACCGAGCGGCCGTGCGCCATAGCTCATGATGTTGATGGCGGAGACGCGCCCCAGCAGCGACGGCGGCGTCACCGATTGCCGCAACGTCGTGGTCGAGATCACCCACAGGATCGG
>PNLC01000051.1 GCA_013822885.1 Bradyrhizobium sp. | reverse complement strand
CGACGATTGCCTCGTGGTCTACGCGCAGAACGGCGAGGCGCTGCGGCCCGAACAGGGCTATCCGCTGCGGCTGGTGGTGCCGGGCTGGGAGGGCAACGTCAACATCAAATGGCTGCGCCGGATCAAGCTCGGCGACAAACCCTGGCATTCCCGTGAGGAAACCTCGAAATACACCGACCTGATGCCGGACGGCACCTCGCGCGGGTTCACCTGGCTGATCGACGCCAAATCCGTCATCACCTTCCCATGCCCGGAAAAGCCGCTCGATCGCCCCGGTCTCTACGAGATCAGGGGACTGGCGTGGACCGGCAACGGCAAGGTCGGGCGCGTCGACGTCTCGATGGATGGCGGCGTCAACTGGGAGACCGCGCGGCTGCACGAGCCGGTGCTGTCGAAGGCGCTCACAAGATTTAGCTTGCCCTGGCGCTGGGATGGCCGGCCGGCGCTGCTCGAATCCCGCGTCATCGACGAGACGGGCTATGTGCAGCCGACGATTGCACAGTTGCGAAAGCAGCGCGGCACCAACTCGGTCTATCACAACAATGCGATCCAGACCTGGCAGATCAAGCCCGACGGGAGCGTCTTCAATGTGCAGCTCGCGTAAGCGCGGCCCGTTGCTCGCCGCAGCGCTGCTGGCGATGGCGACCGCTGATTTCGCGGGCGCGGCCGAGCCCGGTCATTTCGGTTACGGCAGCGTGGCAACGGCTGAACAGATCGCCGGGTGGGATATCGATGTGCGCGGCGAAGACGGCGCGGGCCTGCCGCCGGGCAAGGGCACGGTCGACAGGGGAGCGGAGGTTTACGCCGAGCAATGCGCCGCCTGCCATGGAACCTTCGGCGAAGGCGAAGGCCGCTTTCCCAAGCTCGCAGGCGGCGCCGGGTCGCTCCGGGATGAGCGCCCTGAGCCGACGGTCGGCAGCTACTGGCCGTTTGCCCCGACCCTATGGGACTATATTAACCGCGCCATGCCGATGGCCACGCCGCACACGTTGTCAGCGGATGACGTTTATGCTTTGACCGCCTATATTCTGAGCCTGAACGACCTCGTTCCCAATGAATTCGTCGCCGATCGCACCAGCTTGCCGAAAGTCAAAATGCGCAATCGCGACAGCTTCACATGGACCGATCCGCGACCTGACACGAAGTCCAAGCCGTGCATGAACGATTGCGCCGATGCGGCCGGCGTGAAGATATCGTCGACGGCCGAAGGCAAGAACCTGACGCCGCGCACGACCGGGCCGCTCGACGCGATGCAACCGAAATAGAATGACGGAAACGCCTGTGACCGACCATCCCCTGACCAGACCCGCAAGGCTGCCGGCGTTCGCACTGGCGCTTGCGATCGGCGCATTTGCAGGCGCGAGCACGGCGCAGGCACAGTCCGCCGCGGCCGAGGGCCAAAAGCTCGCGTTCGACCGCAGCAAGGGCAATTGTCTGACCTGCCATGCCATCAAGGGCGGTAACCTGCCCGGCTCGATCGGGCCGGAGTTGATCGACATCAAGAGCAAATATCCCAATCGCGAGGATCTCGTCGCCATCATCACTGACGAAACCCTGCGCAATCCGCTGACCGTAATGCCGCCATTCGGGCGCAACCGGATCTTGACCCCCAGGGAAATCGACGCGGTGGTGGATTTCCTACAGACGCTGTGACGCCCAGGCGACAACGCGCGCACGATTTAGGAGAACGGATATGAGTGACATCGGATTTTCGGCCACACGGCGGCTGATCCTGCAAGGCGCAGGCGCGGTCGCGCTTGTCGGCCTCGGCAATCTTCCCTTTGGAATGGCACCGGCGCTCGCCGCGGCCAACGACAAATATCCGGAAGACGCGTTCAAGGCAAAGAGCGAAGCCGACGCGATCAAGGCGCTCTACGGCAAGAGCCCGGAGCCATCGGACAAGGTCAAGATGGACGCGCCTGAAATCGCGGAGAATGGTTCTGTCGTGCCGATATCGGTTTCGACGACGCTCGCGGACGTGACCTCGATCGCGTTCCTGGTCAGCGAGAATCCCGTCGCGCTGGTCGCAACCTACAGGATCCCCGCAGGCACCGCCCCCAGCGTGGCTAACCGCATCAAGATGGCGCGGACCAGCAACGTGACCGTGGTCGTGGAAGCCGGCGGCAAGCTCTACAGCGCCACCAAGGAAGTCAAAGTCACCGTCGGCGGCTGCGGCGGCTAACGCGCATGTTTCGGAAAGACGGCATCCGGCTTTCCGACATGATCGCGTGCAAACATTAGGCCAGGGAGTATTCATATGGCATCGAGCATTCGCGTGCGCGCTACCGCAAGCGGCGAGAACACGGAAGTTCAGGCGCTGATCCAGCATCCGATGGATTCCGGCTTCATCAAGGACGCCAAGGGCGAGCTCATTCCAGCGCACTTTATCACGCAACTGAAGTTCGAACATGACGGCAAGACGGTGTTCGCGGCCGATTGGGGCGGCGGCGTTTCCAAGGACCCGTACGTCAAGTTCTCCTTCAAGGGCGCCAAGAAGGGCGACGAGCTGAAGATCAGCTGGATCGACAACAAGGGCGCGACCGACACCACCACGGCGAAGATCCAATGAAGCTGCGATCCGCAGTCTGCCTGGCGTCCGCCGCGCTTACGCTCGGGGCAGTGACGTTTGCCGGTGCCCTGCCCTTCCGCGCGACCGACAAGATCGATCCCGTCGCCGACGCCAAGGCGTTCCAGAAATTCTTCACCGACAAGTTTCCCAAGGTGAAGTACGAGGATTTCGTCAACGGCCCCTATTCGATGAACGAGGACCTGCACCGGCAGTGGCAGGAGAAGGAGCAATTCCCGCCTTACGAATTCTCGCTCGAAATGGGCAAGGAAATGTTTTCCAAGCCGTTCAAGAACGGCAAGAGCTACGAGGATTGCTTCCCCAACAAGGGCATCGGCATCCGCCAGAACTATCCTTACTTCGACGAGAAGGAGGGCAAGGTCATCACCCTTGAACTGGCTCTGAACCGCTGCCGCGAGGCCAATGGCGAACCGCCGTTCTCCTATGTGCGGGACGAAATGGCGGCGCTGACGGCCTATATGGCGTTCACCTCGCGCGGCAAGCCGATGGACATCAAGATCCCGAACGATCCGCGCGCGCTGGAAGCCTACCAGGCCGGCAAGGAATATTTCTATACGCGGCGCGGCCAGCTCAACTTCTCCTGCGCCACCTGCCATGTGCAGAGCCCGGGCGAACGCATCCGCGCTGAAATCCTCGCGCCCGCGCTCGGCATCGTCAATGCGATGCCGATCTATCGCTCGGAATGGAGCGGCATGGGTACCACCAGCCGGCGCTTTACCACCTGCAACAGCCAGATCCGCGGCGTACCGCTCAGCCCGCAGGACGATGAATATCGCAACGTCGAATATTACCTGTCCTATGTCAGCAACGGACTGCCGATTTCGGGTCCGGGAGCGCGGCCATGAGGAACAGGATGTTGAGGTCCACGTTGGTTGTCGTACTGCTTGCCGCGGGCGTGACATCCGCCCTCTCTGCAGGTTCCGAGGACGAGTTCAAGGCCGCCTACGCCGCGGCTGATGCCGCCAACAAGGAAGCCGCCAAGCTGCGCAACCAGTGGACCACCACGGCGTCGACGCTGGCGGCCGCGAAGAAGGCGGCCGATGCCGGCGAATTCGACAAGGCCACCGCGTCAGCAAAGGAAGCCGAAGCGCTGGCCAAAGCCTCGATCTTCCAGGCCACCAGCGAGAAGACCCGCTGGAAGGAAATGGAAATTCGCTAGAGCATGATCCGGAAAAGTGGAAACCGGTTTTTCCGCCATGATCATGCGCAAGAACAGAAGCCATTGCGACGCGCGGAGACCCGCATGACCATCCGCCGCCGGGATTTCCTGACGCTGGCAGGCGCCGCCACCCTGACAGGCGGCCTGCCGCGGCTGGCGCGTAGCGCCGATAATGCGGGTGTGTACGATCTGGAGAGGTTCGGCAATGCCCGCATCCTGCACATCACGGATGTGCATGCGCAGCTACGGCCGGTGTTCTTTCGCGAGCCAAGCGTCAATCTCGGCGTCGGCACCATGCGGGGAAACCCTCCGCACCTGGTGGGAAAAGCTTTCCTCGATCGCTTCGGTATCCGCCCCGACAGCGCCGACGCCTATGCGTTTACCTATATCGAATTTGAAAAAGCCGCCGGACGATTTGGCAAGCTCGGCGGCTTCGCCCACCTGAAGACGCTGGTCGACCGGCTGCGCGGCGATGTCGGGAACGGCCGGTCGCTACTGCTCGATGGCGGCGACCTCTGGCAGGGAACGGGCCTCGCCAACACGCTGCAGGGCGCCGACATGGTCGATGCCGCCAACCTGCTCGGCATCGCGGCGATGACCGGTCACTGGGAATTCACCTACGGCGAAAAGGTGCTGCGCGCCAACCTCGAACGCTTCAAAGGCGAATTCCTGGCGCAGAACGTTTTCCTCACCGAAGAGGCCGCCTTCAACGATGCCAGGGCGTTCGACCCGGCATCCGGCCGCGTCTTCAAGCCGTCCGTCATCAAGGAAGTCGGCGGCTATCGCATCGCCGTGATCGGGCAGGCGTTTCCATATGTGCCGATCGCCCATCCAAAGCGCTTCACACCGGACTGGACATTCGGCATCCGCGACGAGGAATTGCAGAAGCTCGTCGATGCGCATCGCAACAGCGACAAAGTCGATGCCGTGGTGCTGCTCTCGCATAACGGCATGGATGTCGACCTGAAGCTCGCAAGCCGCGTCACCGGCATCGACGTCATTCTCGGCGGCCATACGCACGACGCCGTGCCACAGCCGATAGCGATCACCAATGCGGGCGGCGTCACGCTCGTCACCAATGCCGGTTCGAACGGCAAATTCCTGGGCGTGCTCGACCTCGAACTCGCCAAAGGCAAGGTCGCCAATGTGCGCTACCGGCTGCTGCCGGTGTTCTCGGAACTGCTGAAGCCCGATCCCGCGATGCAGACGCTGATCGACAAGATCCGCGCGCCGCATGCGGCTGTGCTGGACGAGAAGATCGCGACCGCCGATCGCCTGCTCTATCGCCGCGGCAATTTCTCGGGCAGCATGGACCGGTTGATCTGCGACGCCCTGCGCGGCGAACTGGATGCCGAGATCGCGCTGTCGCCCGGCTTCCGCTGGGGCACGACGGCGCTGGCGGGCCAGCCGCTGACGATGGAGGATGTGCTGGCGCAAACCGCCGTCACCTATCCCCAGACCTATGTGCAGAACATGACCGGCGGCCAGATCAAGGACGTGCTGGAAGACGTCTGCGACAATCTCTTCAACACCGATCCCTACTACCAGCAGGGCGGCGACATGGTTCGTGTCGGCGGCCTGTCCTACACCTGCACGCCGGACGAAACCGTCGGCAAGCGGATTTCCGACGTGAAGCTCGACAACGGCCACGCGCTGCAGGCTGGCAAGAGCTACAAGGTGGCGGGGTGGGCGTCGGTCAACGAGCAGACCGGCGCGCCGGTCTGGGACGTGATCACCAGCCATCTGAAATCGGGCAAGCCGCCCAACAGGTCGGCGCCGGGGGTTACGCTGAAAGGCGTTGACGACAACCCGGGCATTGCGGGACCGGGATGACAGGCTTTTCGACCATCATTCGTATCATGGCCGCCACGGTGCTGATCGCAACTGCCCTGCCCGGCGCACGGGCCCAGCAGGCGCCGCTGCAGGACAAGCCGTTCGCCGAGCACAGAATCGTGCTGCAGCTCTCCGACAACGATCCGCGCAAGCAGGGGCTGGTGATCAGCGTCGCCAACAACCTGATGAAATTCTACGATCCCGACAAGGTCGCGGTCGAGATCGTGGCGTTCGGTCCGGGCATCGACCTGCTGCGGCCGGAAAATCCCAATCGCAAGGCGGTCGAGAGCCTGGTGGCGCAGGGCGCGCGGGTCGATATCTGCCTCAACACCGTCGATACGCTCGAGCGCGAGGCCGGCAAACGGCCGGAATTCATCGCCGCGGCGACGCCGGTGCAGGTCGGCGTCGCGCAGATTCTGTTTCTAACCGAGAACGGATACACGCTGGTGAGACCGTGACCGTTCCGCCGCCGGCATATCCGGTCATAATGTGGTATTGTCAGGCATAAAGATGCGGCAGGCATATTGACCATGATCTTTCGTCAGCTCTTCGACAGTGTTTCCGGTACCTACAGCTATCTGCTGGCGAGCCGTGCCGGCGGCGAGGCACTGATCCTCGATCCCGTGCTGGAAAAGGCCGACCGCTATTGCCAATTGCTGCGCGAACTCGACCTGCGGCTGGTCAAGGCGGTCGACACCCATCTGCACGCCGATCACGTCACCGGCCTCGGCGAACTGCGCGACCGCATCCAGTGCATCACCATCATGGGCGAGCAGAGCAAGGCCGACGTGGTGTCGATGCGGGTCTCCGACGGCGACAAGGTGATGATCGAAGGCCTGAGCCTCGACGTCATGTACACGCCCGGCCACACAGACGACTCCTACAGCTATTTGATGGGCGACCGCGTCTTCACCGGCGACACACTGCTGATCCGCGGCACCGGCCGTACCGATTTTCAGAACGGAAGCTCGCGCGCGCAGTATGACTCGATCTTCAACCGGCTGCTGAAACTGCCCGACGAAACCATGGTCTACCCTGCCCACGACTACAAGGGCGACACGGTTTCCACCATCGGCGAAGAGCGGCGCTACAATCCGCGGCTGCAGGTGCGCTCGGTGGACGAATATATCGAGCTGATGGCCAATCTGAAGCTGCCGAACCCGAAGATGATGGATGTGGCCGTTCCCGCCAACATGCATGTCGGCCTGCATCAGGACGAACTCGCCAGGCAGGGCCTTGCGCTCACCGCCCACGACGCCATTGCGAGTCTCGGTCGGCCCGACATCCTGCTGGTCGATCTGCGCGAGAACAGCGAACGCTTAAAGCACGGCACGATCTCGGGCGCGCTGCATGCGCCCTATCCTTCGATCGGCGAAAACCTGCAGCCCGGCGGCATGCTGCGCGAAGTCGCCGCCGCCACCGGCCGCCGCGTGGTGTTCTTCTGCGCCTTCGGTGAGCGTTCGGCGATGGCGGTTGCCGCCGCGAAGAGCGCGGGACTCGCCAACACCGCGCACATCGAAGGCGGTATCGATGCGTGGAAGAAGTTGGGTGGGCCGGTGGTTCACGGGTGAAATCGTCGTCCCTGCGAACGCAGGGACCCATACGCCGCGGCGCCAATAATTGAAGGCGGTGGCTGACGCCTTACTCCAATTACAACATCCTGTGGTTATGGGTCCCTGCGTTCGCAGGGACGACGAAATATTTGTGCGAGATCCTACCGCCCCACCCGCTTCAATTCCGCCGTCAGCGCGTCCAGCGCATCCGCCAGCATCACGCCGCCGCACTCGGTCATGCGCTCCGGAATCACGATGCGCTTTGCCGGTGGATAGAACCGCTCCAGCGCCGGATGCAGCAGAAACGCCTGGCCGTCATCGCTGGCGTGATTGCCGGCCTGCGAGACCACGATGAAGTCCGGCCGGAGGCTGACGATGGCCTCCAGCGAGGCAAATCCGCCGAAGGTGAATCCGAGATCGCCGGCTGCATTGAGCAGCCCGGTTTCGGTGAGCAGCGAGCCGACAAAGCTGTCACTGCCCGCGACCCAGCCGCGGCGCGACAGCGGCAGCACGCGATAATGCCGCTCGCTAGCTGCGGCCTTCGCCCGCGCCAGCGCCGCGTCGAGCCGCGCGATCTCCGCGACCGCACGATCGGGGTGGCCAGTGATGTCGCCGGCCTCCCGGATCTGGGCCCGCGCTTCGGCGAGCGTTCGTGGTACGGCGAGTTCGGCGAGATGAAGCCCCTTGGCTTTCAGCAACTCCCGCGTCGCGCGCTTGTCGAACAGGCTGGCAACGACGATGTCGGGCTTTGCAAGCAGGACATCCTCCGCCCCGCCTGAAAACACCGGAAAGCGCTTCATGTCGTTCGCAGACAGCGATTGCCAGCCATCGCGCGAGAATCGGCTCAATCCGATGATCTGCTCGGGATCGGCGAGCGTCAGCAGCAACTGATCGGTACAGACGTTCATCGACACCATGCGCGGCAGCCCCGCTGCGCGCGCTGCACCGGCCGGCAGCGCCAGCGCAATCGCGACGACAGTTGCAAGGCGCCACCGCATCAGAGATCCGCCCACGGCACGATCACGGCTTCGCGCTGATATTCCGCGCGGTAGGCGCGGATCCGGAACACGTCGGCCATCACCTGTTCGGACAGCGCCACCATCGGCGCGCCCTGCGACACCAGTCGGCCTTCGCGGAGCACCAGCACGTGGTCGGCAAAGCGCGCTGCAAGCCCAAGATCGTGCGTCACCACGATGACCAGCACGCCATTGTCGGCCGTAGCGCGAAGGTTCTTCATGACTTCGATCTGGTGCCGCGGATCGAGCGAGGCGGTCGGCTCGTCCGCCAAAATGACCGGCGCCTCCACCGCCAGCACCCGGGCCAGCGCGACGCGGCTGCGCTCGCCGCCCGACAGCTCGGTGACGCGGCGCTCGCTGAATTGTATCACGTCCACCGCCTGCATCGCGCGCTGCACCGCGTCCGTATCCTTCGGCGACAGCCGCGCCGGATCGGTCGCGCCATGTGGATAGCGGCCCAGCGCCACGATATCGCGCGCCGGCAGCGGCCAGTGCACGACGTGCCCCTGCGGCAGATAACCGAAGCGCTTTGCCCGTTCGCGCAGCGGCAGTGCGGACAGTGACTGGCCGCCGATCTCGATCTCGCCTTCGGACGGGATCAGGCCGGCCAGCGACCGCAGCAGCGTGGTCTTGCCCGCGCCGTTCGGCCCGACCAGCGCCACCAGATGGCCCGCCGACAGCACCAACGAAACATCTTTCAATACGACGCGGCCGGACAGCGTCACGCCGAGGCCCCGTGCTTTCAGGAGAACTGCCTCGCTCATGCGACGCCTCCGCCCAGCGCGCGGCGCTCGCGCATGATCAGATAGAGGAAGAAAGGCACGCCGATGATCGAGGTCAGCACGCCGACCTTGATGTCTGATGTCGACGGGATGATGCGGACCGCGATATCGGCAGCCAGCAGCAGTGCCGAACCGGCCAGCGCGCTCGGCACCAATAGCCGCCCGGGATCGTGCCCGATCAGCGGCCGCATCAGATGCGGCGCCACGAGGCCAATGAAGCCGATCGTGCCTGTCACAGCGACCGCGCCGCCGACGCCGAGCGCGACGCCAGAAATTACGAACAGGCGCAGGCGGCCGACATCGACGCCGAGGCTCTGCGCGGTTTCCTCGCCCAGGCTCAGCGCACGAAAGGCATCGCGCTGGCTCAACAACATGATCGCGCCGGCGATGATGAAGGGAAATGCCATCATGACGTGCTGAAAGCTGCGGTCCTCCAGCGAACCGAGCAGCCAGAACGCGATCTCCAGCACCACGAAGGGATTGCTGGAGAGATTCATCACCAGTGCCGTGGCGGCGCCCGCAAAGCTCGAGATCGCAAGGCCTGACAGGATCAGGATCAGCAGGCCAGCGTTACGGCCGGCAATCGTCAGCAGCACGAACACCGAGCCGAACGCGGCGATGATCGCCGCGACCGGCAACGCATAGGAGCGCACATCGGCGAGCCCGAGCGCGATCACCAGCACCGCGCCGAAGGCGGCAGACTGCGGCGCGCCGAACAGCGACGGCGATGCCAGCGGATTGCGCAGCAGCCCCTGCAGCGCGGCACCCGACAGGCCGAGAATGGCGCCGATCGCCAGCGCCAGCAGAGTTCGCGGCAGTCGGATTTCTCGCACGATGACCTGCGAAACCTCGCTGGCGCCGCCGAACAGGGCTTGCAGAACCGTCAGCGGCGACAGCCGCACCGGTCCGATGCCGAGCGAGATCAGCACCAGCAGCGCAACGAGCGCGGAAAGCGCAGCCACGGCGCCGATCCGGCGGCGCGCGGCGTTCTCGTTGGTCACGGTGACGGCTTCGACACTCATTCATGGTCCTCAGACGGGTCTGCCCGCACCGGTTACACGAGTTCGGGCACCCGTGCTCATGCGGCAAAAATAGCGCACTCGTCCAGTGAGGATCGCAGCCGCCCGTGGCGGGATTGACTTGGACTTTGACAAACTTCTACCATAGTTTCCGACGGTTCCCGTTTGGGGATCAAAAGGGAATGCGGTGCGGGGAAGCTCCCCAATTCCGCGGCTGCCCCCGCAACTGTAAGCGGCGAATCCTTCGCCATATGCCACTGGGAAACTCGGTCCTGGGAAGGCGACGAAGGGTAACGACCCGCGAGCCAGGAGACCTGCCGTCAGCCGTGGTCACACGCGAAGATGTCGGTCGGGGAGTACAGACATTAGCTTCACTGGGTGCGCGCAAGCGCGTTGGTGAGACTTGGTTCGCTGTGACGTGCCACTGACGTCATACCGAGGCCTAGAACTATGTCTTCCAACATCGAAACCGCGAAGCGGCGCAGCGCGCTCCTGCTCGCCACCAGCATCCTTGCGCTGAGTGGCTCGCTCGCTTCGGCACAAACGCCACCAACGACCCTGCCCCCGGTCGAGGTCAGTCCCCCCACCGATCCCAACAAGACCCGCGCCCGGCCGCTGGAGAGCGACGGCAGCGGCACCACCCGCCCGGCGCGAACCGCGCGGCCTTCGCGCGGCGCCGGTACGGGAACGTCCGATGGCGCAAGCCCGGGTATCGCCGACGGGAGCGGCGCCAGCACCGGCAGCCGGCAGTTCGACGGCATCGTCGGCGCCTCCTCCAGCGTGATTACCGCGCAGGACATCGCCCATTCGCCATCGAACAACCTGCCTGACATTCTCGCGCAAGTACCCGGCGTGCAGCTCACCACGCTGTACGGCGTTACGGCGAATGGCGCGAAGACCTCCGTCGACCTGCGCGGCTTCGGCGCTTTCTCAACATCGAATACGCTGATCCTGGTCAATGGCCGACGCCTCAACGACGTCGACATGGCGCAGGTCGACCTGTCGACCATTCCGCTCCAGTCAATCGAGCGCATCGAAATCACCCGCGGCAACAGCGGCGCGGTGCTTTACGGCGACAACGCGATCGGCGGCGTCATCAACATCGTTCTGAAAAGCGGTGTCGGCGGCCCGCCGGCGGCCTTCCGAGCCGAGGCCGGCGTCGGTTCGTTCAACACGCGCCTCGCAAACATCTCGGCGGCGACCAATTACGGGCCGTGGTCGACCTCATTCTACGGCAACGCCATCAAGTCCGACGGCTATCGCGACAACAACAAGCTGGACCAGAAGAACGGCGTCGGCAACCTCAACTACACGACGCCCGACCTCAAGGCGTTCCTCACCGTCACCGGCGACGACCAGAAGCTCGGCTTCCCCGGCGGTCGCACGGTCGACCCCTCGATCGGTCTCAATCAACTCGTCACCAACCGCAAAGGCACCAACACGCCGTTCGACTATGGCAACCAGCAGGGCGCCAGCGCGACCGCCGGTTTCACCAAGACGATCATCGACGGCGTCGACCTGATCGTGGATGGCGGCGTACGCGACAAGAAATCACAAGGTGGTTTCTTCGGCACGCTGCCGACCATTCCCTTCAACTACGTCGACAGCCATCTGCAGACCTGGTCGATCACGCCGCGCCTGAGCATCAAGAACTCGCTGTTTGGCGTGCCGTCGCAAATCCTGACCGGCATCGATTACTACGACGCCACCTATGATTCGGACCGGCCGCTGTTCAAGGGCGCGCAGCCGATCCATGTCTACGACCTGTCGCAGCAATCACTGGCCGGATACTGGCAACACACGGTCGGCCTGTTGCCTACCACCGACTTCTCCTATGGAGCCCGGGTTCAGAACACATGGCTCAGTGCGCGCGATCGCCTGAATCCCAACGCACCCGGCACCTTCGGCTTCGAAACCGCAGCACTCCCGCTCGACAGCAGCGAAACCAACTACGCGCTGCATGTGGGTCTTGAGCATCGCTTCAACAACGTGTTCTCGGTATTCGGCCGCGCCGCGCACGCATTCCGCACGCCGAATGTCGAGGAACGCGTCTCCTCCGGACCCTTGTTGCCGTTTGCACCGTTCCCGGGCCCGCCCCAGGACTTCAGGCTGAAGACCCAGACCTCGCACGACATCGAGGGCGGCTTCCGCGTCAAGGCCGGCGCGTTCCAGATGCAATCGAGCATCTACGGCATGGACCTCGAGAACGAGATCCATTTCATTCCGGCGCAGTTCTACAACGTCAATCTCGATCCGACCCGCCGCTATGGCTCGGAGACCAGTGCGTCACTGCGTGTCAGCGAGACGGTGCTGCTGCGGGGTGGCCTGGCCTACACCCAGGCTGTATTTCGCGAAGGGGAATTCGAAGGCAAGGACGTTCCGCTGGTGTCGAATTACACCGCGAGCGGCGGCGTAACCTGGAACATCTGGCAGAATTATCTGGTGTTCGATGCCACGGCGCGCGCCTGGAGCGAGCGCATCATGGACAATGACCAGGCGAACACCCAGCGCCGCATCCCGGCGGATGCCACCGTCGATCTGAAACTGAGCGGCGCCTACGATCGCTTCTTCTGGTCTGTCAGCGTGAACAACCTGTTCGATGCGCAGTACTACGACTACGCCATCGCCAGTTCTTTCACACCCGGACGCCTCTCGGCCTATCCGCTGCCCGGACGGACCTACATGGTGAAGGCCGGCGCGACGTTCTGAACGAAATGGCCGGTTCGGCTCGATGCCGGACCGGCTTGTCCTGATCTGACGAAACGATATTCTCTCGGGCATATTGCCCGGGAGAACTTATTTTCATGCCCGAACCGACCCTGCCGCGCAGGCTGCGATGACCGCCGCCGCCATCGATCTGCTCCGGCGAGAAATCGCCAATCCCGATACGCAGTGGAGCCTCGGCACCTTCGGCGCCATCGCCGAGTTCTCGCGCGACCGCGACGAGCCGGTGCGCCTCGGCCAGTCGGACCGTGCCGTTTCGGCGATAACGTCTCGCGGCGGAATCGCCATCAAGTCTCATCCGGCCAGCCTGCCGTTTGCGTCCGAGAGCATCACCAGAACCGGCTGGAACCAGCGGGTCGCGCTTTGCCTGCCGGAAGATGATTGCGCGATGAACAGGCGCGCAGCATTGACGGAGATCGGACCCGATCACGACGCGCCGCGCGAGGAGGACCGCGATTCCATTTTGTTCGATCTCGGCCTCGGCGCGCTGCAGGCGGATTTCTGCGTGCGTGTCGCCGATCGCAGCCTCGCCGCGCGGCTGCGCGAGCACGCCGGCCGCGCCGTCTTCGAACCGGGCAATCCGGCGATGGGAATGATTCTCGCCGCCAATCCGCATCGTGTCTTCATCAGCCGGCTCGGCCGCATCGAGGTCTATCAGCCGATCCCGCCGCCTTCGGGCAAGAGTCCGGAGGGGCCACATACGCATGTACTGCCGAAGCTTCTGAAAAGCGGCCGGACCCATCCCGCAACCGAGCCCATTCCCGATGGCTTGGTTCCCTGTGCCCATCTCTATCCGGCGCATCCTGCACGCGACGCACTGGGCGAGGCGCGGCCGTTCGACGCCATGCATCACCATGCGTTTCAGCGGATGATGGCCGCATGCGGCGATCCCCTGACATTGATGATCAAGCGGCGCGTGGTCGATGCGGTGCTGGCCGGCGAGCCGCCCAGCCTGGTTGCGGACGATCGACACGGCCGCACCAGCATCCGCATCGCCTTGCGCCAGATGAGAGCCGAGGGGCATGCGTCGCCGACCCTCGGCGCCTGGCTGGCAAACTTCGACCAGGCCGGCTCCGAAGAGAGCGATGACGAAGCGGCCCTTCACCACAACGGCTGATTTGGCCCAAAAGCGAGCCTTTTTCGACCGAAATTTACGCCCTCCGGGACCTGATCCGTGGTAAACCGCCCCCAGATCGCTCGACGATACAGGCGTGATTTCAGAGGTATACGATGGACGATGAGCCGAAGAGCCCAGCCGAACTGAAGGAAATTCGGCTCAAGCGCAGACGCGACCAGGAAGTCGAGGGCATCAAGGCGATGGCCGAGATCGCGGCCGCGGATGTCGCGATCCGCAAGCGGACCGAAAAGCTGCGCGCACTGCGTCTGGCCAAGGAAGCGGCCGACCGTGAAAACCCGCCGGAACCGAAGGTCAAGGCCAAGGCCAAGACGGCGAAGAGGGGCTGACCTGACATGACCAAAGGGGATCGTGATCAAGGTAAGAATGAGCGCGACGCCGCCTCCAAAGCGGTGCTCGACAATATGGCGAGGCTGAAGGCGTTGCGGCTTGCGCGCGAAGCGGCCGAACCGCCTCGCGCCGTCACAGCCAAAAAGGTCCGCGCCAAGGCGAAGTCGCCGGATACAAAAGCGCCGGACCTCTCCGAGTGGCTCGCGAGCCAGCAAAACGGCGGTCGCCGAACCTGAGACCCGGCGGTTGAATTCGTCGACGTCTATTGCGCCGGACCTGGCCAGTCGATCAGCGACCGTGTCTTGTTTTCGGCGTCGTAGACCTGCACCTGAAGCATCTGGAATCGATTCTTCAGCGCCATGCCGGCTTCC
>PNLC01000050.1 GCA_013822885.1 Bradyrhizobium sp. | reverse complement strand
ACGGCATCGACCACGCCGGCAAATTCGGTCCCCGGCACGAACGGCAGCGGATCCTTGGTCTGGTAAAGTCCCTGCACCTTGAGACCGTCGACGAAGCCGACTGCCGCGGCGCCGATCCTGACGCGGACCTCGCCCCTGGCAACGTCCGGCAGGTCCATCTCCTTGATCGAGATGCCGTCGATCGAATCGTAGTTCTCGACAACGACGGCTTTCATGTAATTTCTCTCATGCATTTTTTCGTGCGCCACCAAGGCCTAGTGCCGCCATGTGAAGCTGGTTTCCGGGTTTCAGGCTGAACTACTCGGCGGCTTCGGCCTGCTGGTCGATCTCAAGCGCACCCGCCTTGATCAAGGGAATCAGGTCGCGCCCTATCGCCATCGTGTCGTGCGGGTTTTCAAAACCGCGCAGCAGGAACGAGTGAATCCCGAGCCGGTAATATTCCAGTACCGCCGCGGCGATCTGTTCCGGCGTGCCGACCAGGCACGAGGTATTGCCCGGTGCGCCGGTGGCGCGGGCAATACCCATCCATAGCCGCTCGTCATGCACGTCGCCGCGCGCGGCATAGCCGAGCAGCCGCTCGGCGGAATTGTTGGTCGGCTGCATCGGAGCCCCGGTTTTCCGTTCGACATCGGCCAATAGCGCGTTCGCCTTGTCCCATGCCGCGCCTTCGGTTTCCGCCATGATCGGTCGCAGCGACATGTTGAAGCCGACCCGCCGGCCAAAGGCCGAGGCGCGCCGCCGGAAATCCTGCACCCGGTCCCGCGTTTCCTTGAGCGGTTCACCGAAAATGGCGAACACGTCGCAATATTGCGCGCCCATCTCCAGCGCGCCTTCCGATGAGCCGCCGAAGAATAGCGGCGGGAAGGGCTGCTGAAACGGCTTGATGTCGGTGTAGCCAGCTTCGAGGCGGTAGAACTCGCCGCGGTGATCGAGCGGGCCATCGCTGGTCCAGAGCTTCCGCATCACGTCGAGATATTCGCCGGCGCGCCGGTAACGGTCGTTCTTGGGCAGGAAGTCGCCTTCGCTGGCCTGATCCTGGTCGCTGGTGCCGGCGATGACATGCAGCGACATGCGCCCCTGCGTCAGTTGGTCGAAGGTCGCGATTTGCCGTGCCGCCAGCGCTGGCGCCACCGAACCCGGCCGGTGCGCAATCAGGAACTTGATCCGCTCGGTGTAATCAGCCGCATAAAGCGCGATCGCGAACCCTTCGGCGGCCGAGGCGTAATAGCCGACCAGAACGGAATCGTAGTTCCATTGCTCATGCAGGCGGGTGAAGTCGACGACCCACTGCCGCGAGATTTGTCCCTTGATCAGGTGAACCGCGACGCCTTCCTGCTGGGTGCCGATCATCCCGATGATTCTGGCTGGCATGGGTGTTTCCCGGAGCTTGATGTTTGGCCTGAATGAAACGCGTAACATCCGGGGAAAGCAAGCGTTCAGGGCCTGCCGGCGCTGCATGCCAAGGACGCGCTGCGCAAGGGGATTGAAGCCCGCCAAATGTGGCGCCAACCGCTGGAATGGCCCTTGCTTCCCTGCATCCCTGCTGCAATGGATGGGCCAAACCACTTCAACAAGCGCATCCAGAAGAAGAAACCGATGAGCCAACTGATTGTCCGTGCCGGCGAATTCACCTTTGAGGCCCGGTTCGAAGAGGCGCTGGCGCCGAAGACCGTGGCTGCCTTTCGCAAGGCGATGCCGTTCGAGAGCCAGGCGATCCATGTCCGCTGGAGCGGCGAGGGGGTCTGGATGCCGCTCGGCGATCTCGATTTCGGGGTCTCCTACGAGAACCACACCAGCTACCCCGCGCCGGGTCAGATCATTCTCTATCCCGGCGGCATCAGCGAGACCGAGATCCTGCTCGCCTATGGCGGCGTGCATTTCGCCAGCAAGATGGGCCAGCTCGCCGGCAACCACTTCATCACCCTGACCTCGGGGCTGGAGAACCTGACCGCGTTCGGCAAGACCGTGCTGTGGAAGGGCGCGCAGAAGATCCGTTTCGAGGAGGTCTAGCGTGGCCGGCGCCGGCTACCCCCGCGACCTCCGCGGCTACGGCCGCAACCCGCCGGATCCGCGCTGGCCGGGGAACGCGCGCGTCGCGGTGCAGTTCGTGGTCAACTTCGAAGAGGGCGGCGAGAACAACATCCTGCACGGCGACCGCGCCTCGGAGGCATTTCTGTCCGATGTGCTGGGGGCGCAGCCCTGGCCCGGCCAGCGCCACGCCAATATCGAATCCATGTTCGAATACGGCTCGCGCGCCGGCTTCTGGCGGCTGTGGCGGATGTTCACTGAACGGAACCTGCCGGCAACGGTGTTCGGCGTCGCCACGGCGTTGCAGCGAAATCCTGACGTGGTCGTGGCCATGAAGGAGGCCGGCTGGGACATCGCCAGCCACAGCCTGAAATGGATCGAGCACAAGGACATGTCGGAGGCGCAGGAGCGCGCCGAGATTGCGGAGGCGATCCGCGTCCACACCGCGGCGACCGGCGCGCGGCCGCTCGGCTGGTACACCGGCCGCTCCTCGATCAACACGCTGAGGCTGCTGATGGAGGCCGGCAGCTTGCTCTATCTCTGCGACTCCTATGCCGACGACCTGCCATACTGGATCAAGGCGCCCGGGTTGAAGCCGCATCTCGTCATTCCCTATACGCTCGATGCCAACGACATGCGGTTCGTCAACGCGCAGGGTTTTGGCGGGGGCGAGGAGTTCTTCACCTACCTCAAGGACAGTTTTGACGTACTCTACGCCGAAGGCGCGACCGCGCCGAAGATGATGTCGGTCGGCCTGCACTGCCGGGTGGTCGGCCGGCCCGGCCGCGCCGCGTCCCTGATGCGCTTTCTCGACTACATCGGAAAGCACGAGCGCGTCTGGGTGCCGACGCGGCTGCAGATCGCGCAGCACTGGCACGCCAATCTCGGCCAACTCGCCGACAACGCGTTCGATATTGGATGAGCCAATGCTTGGCGCCGAAATCGTAAGCCGGATCGACCAGCTCGCGGCAATTTCCGAAACGCCCGACAATCTGACGCGGATATTTCTGTCGCCTGAACATCGCACCGCGGCCGATCTGCTGATGTCCTGGATGCGAGAGGCCGGCATGGCCGCGCGTCTCGACGCAATCGGCAATGTCTGCGGCCGCTACGAGGGCGAGCGGCCGGGGTTGCCTTGCCTGATGCTGGGCTCGCATTACGATACGGTGCGCGATGCCGGCAAATGGGACGGCCCGCTCGGGGTGATCACGGCGATTGCCTGCGTCGCCGAGCTGAACCGGCGAGGCGTGCGCCTGCCGTTCGCGGTGGAAGTCATTGGCTTTGCCGACGAGGAGGGCGTGCGGTTTGCTTCGACGCTGCTCGGCAGCCGAGCGGTCGCAGGTACCTTCGACGAAGGCGTGCTCAACGCGCGCGACCGGGATGGCATGTCGATGCGCGAGGCGATGCGCCAATTCGGGCTAGACCCCGATCATGTCGGGTCCGCCGCGCGGACGCGTCGCGAGTTACTTGCTTACGTCGAACTGCATATCGAACAGGGCCCGGTGCTCGAGCAGCAGAACCTTCCCGTCGGCGTGGTGACGGCGATATCAGGCGCGACGCGGCTGGCGGCAAATCTCACCGGCATGGCCGGCCATGCCGGGACGGTGCCAATGGCGCTGCGGTGCGATGCGCTGGCGGGCGCTGCCGAATGCATCGTGGCGGTCGAGGAATTCTGCAAGGCCGACGACGCCGGACTGGTCGGCACCGTCGGCGCCATCAGCGCCATGCCCGGCGCCACCAACGTCATCCCGGGCCATGTGTCGTTCACCCTGGACATTCGCGCGCCGACGGATCGGCACCGCAAGCTTGCGGTGGCCGACATCGTGCGGCGGATCGAGACGATCGCGACGCGGCGCGAGCTAGCGCTGCAGATCGACGTCACCCACGAAAACCGCACCGTGCCCTGCGCGCCGTGGCTGAAAGCGCAGGTCGCGGAAGCCGTCGCTGCCGAAGGTTATGGCGTGTTCGACCTGCCGAGCGGGGCCGGTCATGACGGCATGGCGATGATCGACGTCGCAGACGTCGCCATGGTATTTGTGCGCTGCCGCGGCGGCATCAGCCATAACCCGGCCGAACACGTCGAGACGGTCGACGCCGATGCCGGCGCGCGCGTGCTGCTGCGGCTGATCGAGAATTTCCGGCCGAAGGATCAGGTGTCGGTAGAGTAGACGTCGCTTCGGACTTGGCTATTCGTGTCACCGCTGCCGCGCCGCATTATGACAACACAATGACATCGAGTGTCATTTCGCTGCGTGACGAATCGATGATGTTCGGAGTACCAACCCGTGTGTCCGACACACATGACAGTTTCATCCAGACAAATGAATAGCCAGATCGCAATTCCGTCACATCGCGAATACCGTTTTTATCAGGGGCTGTTGGCCACCTGCATCGCCAACGGCATTCAGGCCGTGAATTTTCTCGGCGATCGATTCCTGAGAACATATCAGGCATCGGCAGGCATCCACGAACTGTACCGGCATTCGATGAACAGCGCCTTCTCGCCGCAGGAGGCCTTCCTGGTCACCGGCGCGCCGCACGCATCGGCCTATTATCCGCGGGACTTCGCCTGGTTCTATCCCGATGTTCTCGATCCCGAGACCATCATGGATTCCGAGGATGCCGTCCGCAGGGTCCGCTTGCTCGAAAAAAGCGTCCGGCTGATGCTGGAAGCCGTTCGTTCTGGTGTGGTCACGACGACCATTGTTCCCGCCGGCAGCGATCGGTACATCGGTGTCAACTACTTCTCGCTGCCGTCAGATACGCTGCTGGGCATCCTGGCCGGCCTGGAACAGATTTTTCGCGCGGACCAGAACTCGTCTTCGTACCTCGCGATGTCGCAAGGCGCCCATGCCGGCCGCCTGTTGCTTGCCGCGTACCGCGACGACCTGAAGAAAGCGCTGTTCGAACTCGCAAACTCGCTGGAGCCGTTCGATGAGAACGGCCTCACGGCCTTGTTGTGCGACGTCACCGCGCCGCGTTCTGCGGCGACGGATACCCGCGCCGAACGTAGGCGGTTCGTCACCAATGCATGCGTCTACGCGACTTTCCTGCGCGGCATACGGTTGGGAGTGATCGACCAGATCGAGCTCGAACGCCTGCTCGGGCGCGAGCTCTCGCAATACAAGCGGGAGCTTCTCCGGCTGTTCGGCAGGCACGGCTACATAAGACATGCCCTGGATTGCCGCACGGAGCCGCCGCCGTCCGCCGTTGCACTGGATTTCGTCAATGTGCACCAGGGATTTTGGGACCTGAGCGAGCCGAGCGAACGCGCGCTGTTCGCGGCCACGACCGATCTCATCCTCGGCGAGCCGCGGTTTCGAATCCCGGATACGTCCCACTTCCTGGTGTCGGCGGATAATCCGCTGAACAAGATGATCCACAAGATCGCCGCTCCGGCCTATCAGGGGCGGTCCTCCTGGCCGACCTTCAACGTCGAATTCGCCGATCGCATGCTCGACTACGACGAATGTTCCGGCACCGATACCTATCGGTCCTGCGCGCAGGCTATCTTGCGCGACATCCGCACCGCGACGGAAACCCATGGCGGATATCAGGAACTGCTGTCGGAGAATGGCCTCAAATACCGCACCTGGGCCTATCAGAGCGCCGTAGCCCACTCCTGGTTTCCCCGTTTTCTCACCGTCTGGAAGCGGGCGTTCGGGACCTCGCTGCTCGATAGGGAGGAGCGGGGAGTGCGGCGTCCTCGCTAGAGACAGCGCATTTCATTTGAAGTATTGCTGCCGGCGATGACAATGGCACTGGCATTCGAGGAACGCGAAATCCTGTTTCGGGATTTTGCAAAAGCGTTGTTCAAATCCGACATGAATGCGCTGTACCGTGTCGTGACGCCGGATTTCCGGTGGCTCTATCACGACGGCGTCGCGGTGACGAAATCGCTCTCCGGCGCCGACGCCATCAAGGCGCATCTGGCGGAGCAGAAGATCCTGTTCTCGGTGCAGCGCTTTCACGAGGTCCGCTACTATCATTTGCCGGAAACGACGTTCATGACGTTCCGGGTCAGCGAGACCGTCGTGGGGTCCGGTGAACTGCGCGAGCAGCGCGGCATCGAGCACTACACCTTCCGCGACAGCCGGATCGCAACCAAGGACGTTTATCGCAAGCCGGCGCCGTAGCCGTTTCCGTCGTCTTCGCGACCCGGCTGCTCAGTTGGTGGGCAGATGCACGTCGGAAAAGCGCCGGATCGAGAACCTGCTGCCGCCGCGTTGATACTCAACGATTTGAAAGAACAATCGATTCCGTGGCCGTGATGCGTCGGATACGATTGTACACAATGGCACGCGCCTTGCTTGACTCCGGCCGAAGAGTTCTCTCGTTCGGGGCGCGTACGTCATGGCGAACTCAGGAAAGCTCGCTGCGGAGCCGGAGCCAGTCGCACTCGATTGGTCCGCCACCGCGCTTCTCATCATCGATATGCAGCGCGATTTCATGGAGCCGGGCGGTTTCGGCGAAACGCTCGGCAATGACGTCAGCCAGCTTGCGCGGGCGGTGAAGCCGATCGCGGCCGTGCTGGCTGCGGCGCGCGAAACCGGCATGCTGGTCGTGCACACCCGCGAAGGCCATCTGCCTGACCTTTCCGATGCGCCGCCGGCCAAGGTCGAACGCGGCGCGCCGTCATTGCGCATCGGCGATCCCGGCCCGATGGGGCGCATTCTCATTCGCGGCGAGGCCGGCCACGACATCATTCCCGAACTCTATCCGATCGACGGCGAGGTCGTGATCGATAAGCCGGGCAAGGGCGCGTTCTACGCCACCGAACTCGGCGAGGTGCTGCAACGCTACGGCATCGAGAACCTTTTGGTCTGCGGCGTCACCACCGAGGTCTGCGTCAACACCACAGTGCGCGAAGCCAATGACCGCGGCTATCGCTGCGTGGTGCTCGCCGACGGCTGTGCATCCTATTTTCCAGAGTTTCACGAGATGGGCCTGAAGATGATCAAGGCCCAGGGCGGCATCTTCGGCTGGGTCTCCGACTCGGCCGCGGTGCTCAGGGCACTTTCACCGGAGAATGCAACGACGGCAGCAGCGGGGACATCACGATGAGCACGAGCGCGACGGGGACATCAGGCACATCCAATTTCAAGCCGGTGTTATGGACGCCGGGCGACTGGAACGCCCTGTTCGGTTTCGGCACCAACATTCTCGTCAACATGCTGGTGCTGACCGGCCTGTTGCGCTTCGTGCTGAAGATGCCCGATTCAATCGTGTTCGGCCGCATCCTGCCGGCCCTCGGCCTGATGATGTGCCTGTCGACGTTCTATTACGCCTATCTTGCCTACAAGCTGGCGCAGCGGACCGGGCGCAACGATGTTTGCGCGTTGCCGTCCGGCGTCAGCGTGCCGCACATGTTCATCGTCACCTTCGTGATCATGCTGCCGATCACGCTCAAGACCGGCGATCCCATCAAGGGCTGGTCGGCCGGCCTGGTCTGGGTGTTCTTCCAGAGTTTCATCCTCATGATCGGCGGCTTCATCGCGCCGTATATCCGGAAGATTACCCCGCGCGCGGCGCTGCTCGGCACGCTTGCCGGCGTCTCGGTCACCTTCATCTCGATGCGTCCGGCGCTCGAAATGTACATGACGCCGCAGATCGGGCTGGTGTGCTTTGCCATCATCCTGGTGAGCTGGTTCGGCGGCGTGAAATACTGGAAGGGCATGCCGGCCGGCCTCGTTGCGATTGCGGTCGGCATGGTCATCGCGTGGGGATCGAACCTGTTCGGCCTCGGGCTCGGCGGCTTGAGCCTCAAGGGCGTCGGCGATGCCTTTGCGAATTTCGGCTTCTCGGTGCCGCTGCCCGCCATCGGCCACGTCTTCTCCGGTTTCGAATTCCTCGGCATCATCCTCGTCACGGCGATTCCGTTCGGCATCTACGATCTCGTCGAAGCCATGGACAATGTCGAAAGCGCGGAAGCGGCCGGCGACGAATACCCGACCACGCGCGTGCTGACCGCCGACGGCGTTGTCAGCCTGATCGGCTGCCTGATGGGCAATCCCTTCATCAACGCTGTTTATATCGGCCATCCCGGCTGGAAGGCGATGGGTGGCCGGATCGGCTATTCGGCGGCAACCGGAATCATGGTGGTGCTGCTGTCGTGGTTCGGCATCATCTCGGTGTTGCTGGCGCTGGTGCCCGTGGTCGCGATCTCGCCGATCCTGCTCTATATCGGTATGCTGATCGGCGCGCAGGCGTTCCAGACCACGCCGGTGAAGCATGCGCCCGCGGTGGTGCTGGCGCTGACGCCGCATCTCGCCGCCTGGGCCAAGCTGCAGATCGACACCATGCTGGCTTCGACGATGACCGCCGCGCAAGCGGTCGGCGGCCTTGCCGCCGACAAGGTCGACGCGGTCAAGGCGGCGGCCATCGCCGCATTGCCGCAGCAGGGCGTGATCTATCACGGGCTCGAGGTGATGGGCGGCGGCGCGATCCTCGGCGGCCTCGTGCTCGGAGCGATCGGCGTGTTCGTGATCGAACGCGATTTTTACAAAGCGTCGGCCTTCGCGCTCGCCGGCGCCGTCATGACCTATTTCGGTTTCATGCACGGCGAAGCCGTCGGCATCGGCGGCGGTCTTGGCGTTACGCCGGGCGTCGCGCTGGCTTACGTGGTGATGGCGGCAGGGTTGTTTGCGCTGGCGAAGAGCGGTGAGGGCGTTGCCTACACCGCGCATGCCGAACCGGTCGCTGCGCCTGCGGAGTGACTGTCTCGTGCCCCGGACGCGGCGCGCCACGAAGTGGTGCACCGCAGAGCCGGGGCCCATCGGGCTACGGGTGACGTGGGTCCCGGTGCTGCGAAGCAGCGTTTCACGCTGCATCGCGGACACGAGAAGCCGGCTATCCGTTGAAGAAAGCGAGCAGAACCGTTGCCATTCCATGTAAATAATGTACGATGAGTACAATAATGAAGCGTGCGCTCGGAACTGCTTTATATGACGACCCATGACTATCGTGTCTTCGACGCAGGGGATGTCCGGCTTCAATCGGGTGTCGTCTTCCCTTCGATGCGGCTTGCCTACCAGACCTACGGCACGCTGAATGCGCGAAAGGACAATGTGATCGTCTACCCGACGTCCTTCAGCGCGCAGCACTACGACTTGGAATGGCTGATCCAGCGGGGTGGGGCGCTGGACCCCGATCGGTATTTCATCATCATTCCGAATCTCTTCGGCAACGGCCTGTCCTCATCGCCCTCCAACTCGTCTGTCACGCCATTTCCGGCCATCAGCTATCATGACGCGGTCGCGGTTCAGCATCGCCTGCTGGTGGAGCAATTCGGGATTTCGAAGATCGCGCTCGTCTACGGCTGGTCCATGGGCGGCATGCAGGCCTATCACTGGGCAGTCGGTTATCCCGACATGGTGGAACGGGCGGCCGTCGTCTGCGGCAGCGCCCGATGTTCGCCCTACAACCATGTGTTTCTCGAGGGCGTGAAGGCGGCGCTGACCGCGGACCCGGCCTGGCAGGATGGTCGTTTCGTTGCAAAGCCCGTCGCCGGACTTCGGGCCATGGGACGCGTTTATGCAGGGTGGGCGATGTCGCACGCCTATTACCTGGATGAACTCTGGCGCGAGACCGGCTTCACCTCGCTGGAAGACTATCTCGCGCGCTCATGGGACGTAGCCTTCTCGAGGCGGGACGCCAACGATCTGCTGGCGCAGATCGCGATCTGGCAGAACGGCGACATCAGTCGATGTCCCGAATTCGGCGGCGATATCGACCGCGCGCTTGCGGCCGTCAGGACGGACATTCTGCTGATGCCCGGACAGACCGATCGCTATTTCGACTTGCGGGACAACGAGGCCGAGTTGAGCCGTCTCGTCAACGCAAGGTCCGCCGAACTGCATCCGATTCCGTCGATCCACGGACACCGTGCCGGAAATCCCGTCGCCGATCCGGCAGGCCGCGAATTCATCAACGCCGAAATCTTGGCGCTGCTGCGGCGTTGAAATCAGGAGGAGACATGCGGCCATGAGCACAGCAGTTACCGCAGCGGGAGAAAAGCCGCTGACTTCAGCCCAACTGCGCGAGTTGTCGGTGCGTTCAGACCTTCAAGGCACCATTCGCGCGGTCAGTCACTACGGGGCAATCGCTGTTGTCGGTACGCTGATCTGGCTGGTGTCCTCCACCTACGGCATCGCCTGGGCGTTGCCGCTGATGGTCGTGCAGGGGTACGTCGTCGCCTTCCTGTTCATGGTCGTGCACGAGACCGCGCACAAGACGGCGTTTCGGAGCCGGGCGCTCAATCTGGTGTTCGGACACCTGTCTTCATTCGCGATCGGATTGCCTTACGAATATTATTGCCTGTTCCACTGGGACCACCATCGCTACACGCAGGATCCGGAGCGGGATCCGGAGCTGCTGGTGGGCCCGATGCCTGCCTCGGATACGCAACTCGCGATCGCCTATACCGGCCTGCGGCAGGTCGCCTTCCGGGTGAGGCTGATGCTTCGCCATGCCTTGACCGGAAACGCCTCCGCTCCCTGGATTCCGGAAGCCAAGCGGCACATTGTCGTGACGGAAGCGCGCCTCTATGTAGCCGGCTATGTCGCGCTGCTGGTTGCCTCGCTGATGCTCCATACGACGCTTCTGCTCTGGGTCTGGATTGTACCGCTGGTCGTCGGCCAGCTTTTCCTGCGGCCTTATCTCTATGCCGAACACACCGGCTGTGAGCGGACGCGCAGCGCCTTCCAGAACACCCGCACCACCTACACCGGCATGTTCGTGAGATGGTTTGCGTGGAATATGCCCTATCATGTCGAGCATCACGCCTATCCCTCGATCCCGTTTCATGCGCTGCCGAAGCTGAATGCCATCGTCGACGAGCGTATTGTGTTCCGGGGCCGCGGCTATCTGGCCGTGACGCGCGAGACCTGGGCCTGGTTTCGCCGCCAGCGCAGTAGCCGTGTCGAGAGCGTCAGCGGCTCCTGATCATCAGCAGGGTGTCGACGAGAGTGCGGGCCTGCGCCGGCGAGATCGGCTTGATGCCGAAGATGTAGCGATAGAACAGGCTGCCATAAATGGCGTCGTACAGGTCTTCCGGGGCCCCGGTAGCGCCGATGCTGCGGTCCTGCTGGCCGGCGGCGATCAATTCAACCAGGGCTGTTCTTCGGTAGCTGAGGTAGCGCTCGTAGAAAATCTCCGCCGAGCCGGTGTTTGAGATGCACTCGGAGATCACCGCGAGCTGCACCTTGCCGAACTCGCCCTGCAGGGCTTTCGCGTAGGCTGCGGCGTGGCTTTTCAGGCGGTCCGCCGGCGTGCCTGATGTCGGCAGCGGCAGCATCAGCGACGCATGGTTCAGGAACGCGTCGATCAGCAGTGCCTCGCGCGACGGCCACCATTTGTAGATGGTCATCTTCGAAACGCCGGAGTGCCGCGCAACCGCGTCGATGCTGGTGGCGGCGAGACCCGTGCTCGCCATCAGCGCGTACGCGCTTTGCAGGATGGCGTTGGTCGTTTCGCTGGAACGGGGGCGACCACGGCGGGTTGCCGCATCGCCGCCGGTTTCGATCCTGCCCTTCGCCATGTTCCGGCTTTCCGATGCGGCGTGGGGCGCTGCCGGCTACGCCACGAACGCGAGCAGGGTGCCGTTGCCGGCAGCCGGCGGCACGACGACGCCGCCCGCGCTCTTGACTCCGGACGCACCGAGCGCCTTCTCCGCAGCCGCGACATCGGCTGCGATCACCAGCCCCGCGCCACCACGCTCGGGCAGGCCGGCCAGCGACACGCCGGGATAGCGCTTGGCGAGTTGATCCTTCGTCAGGAACACGAAGTCGGCGCGGTCGCCGCCTGAGGGCACCGCGACGGCGCCGTCCGCCTCGTTGCGGATATCGCGATCGATCATCTTGGCAAGATGCGAGGCTTCCCTCGTTGGCTCCGGTGCGACCATCAGCACCTGCTTCAGGCGCCTGGCGCCATTGGCGTGCTTCATCAGTTCGGGAATCCACACCGTCTCGCGCGACTTGTGCTGGCAGGCGAATATCCGCACGCCGCCCGGCGCTTCCGCCGTCGGCCACTGAAAGGTTCGGAATTTCGCTGATGACACCGAGCCATCGGGCATCGTCACCGGCCGTTCGAAATCGGTCGGCCCGACCGGCGGATAGCCACGCGCGCGAATCTCTTCCGCACCTTCGGCTGAATCCACGGCGGTGAACGCAATGCGCTCGATGCCTTCGCCGTTCTTTTCGAGATACGCCCGCGCCGGAGCATTATGTTCTGTCGGCGTCAGCACGCCGAGCAATTCCATATAGTCCGGGTCGAACATGATGGTGTAGTTGCCCGATCCCATATGCGCGCTGTGGGTGCCGCGCGGCGACACGGTGAAGCCGAGTCGCTTGTAGTTCTCGGCTGACTTGTCGAGGTCCTTCACCATGACCACCGCGTGATCGATTCCGATGATGTTTTTGAGTGCCACTCTCTTGTTTCCTTCGGCTTTATGGGCGGGCTAAACTAAGCAGAACGACAAGGCGCCTGCAAGGATGAGCCGGCTGCAAGAAAGGATACCGATGAATACGAGTAACGTCCGCTGGCCCGAATCCCTGTGGGCCGCGATGACGCCATCGGGGCCTGATCTGCCCGAACTCATCGGGACGCAGCAGACGGACGTGATCGTGATCGGCGCCGGCTTCACCGGCCTTTCCACCGCGCTGCATCTGCGCGAGGCCGGCGTCGATGTTGCGATCGTCGAGGCCGCGGAGCCGGGCTGGGGCGCTTCGGGGCGCAACAACGGCCAGGTGATCCCGACGCTGTCGCGGCCGGATCCGGAGGACATTCTCGCAAGGCACGGCGAGGCGGGAGAACGCTTTGTCGGCATGCTGCGCGACAGCGCCTCCTATCTGTTCGAACTGACGCGGCGTTACAACATCGACGCCGAAGGCGAGCAGGCCGGCTGGGTGCAGCCGGTGCATTCGCCCGGACGCTTCAAGATCGCCGAACGGCGGGTGCAGCAGTGGTCGAAGTTCGGCGCGCCGGTCGAATTGCTGTCGCGCGAGCAGGTCCGCGACATGACCGGCTCGGATGCATGGTTCGGTGGGTTCTGGAACAGGACCGGCGGCCACGTCAATCCGCTGGCGCTGGCGCGCGGGCTGGCGCACACCGTGGTCGGCCTCGGCGCCCGCATCTACGCGCGCTCGCCGGCGGAAAGCTTTGAGCGCCGTGGCGATCGCTGGGTGGTCAAGACCGCGAAGGGCGAAATCTCCGGCCGCGCGCTTGTCATGGCGACCAATGCCTATAGCGGCGAGTTTTCGAAGTCGCTGGTGCCTGAGATCGCGCACGAGGTGATGCCGGTACTGTCGTGGCAGATGTCGACGCAGCCTCTGTCCGACAACGTCCGCAAGACCATCATCCCCGGCCGGCAGGCAATGTCGGATACCCACGGCGAACTCTATTTCGCCCGCTATGACGCGCGAAACCGGCTCATCACCGGCGGCGCGGTGCTCGGTCCCGGCAACAAGGTGGAGCGGATCAAGGCGCGCGTCACCGAGCGGTTGCAGCGGCTTTGGCCGCAGATCGGCGAGGTCTCTTTCGATTACGTCTGGAACGGTTATGTCGGCATGACGGCGGACTTCCTGCCGCGCATCCATCGGCTGGGACCGAATGCCTATGGCTGGACCGGCTGCAACGGCCGCGCCGTCGCGCTGACGATGCCGCTCGGCCGCGAATTGGCGAAGGCCGTCCAGGGCGTCCCGGAAAGCGAACTGGCGCTGCCGTTCACGGAGCCGGTGACGTACGTGGCGCATGGACTGTTGCGCCAGATCGCGCCGTGGATGCTGGTGCTTTACCGGCAGCGCGATGCGCAGGAGCCGGTTAGAGGTGACCGCTTCGAACTGTTGCGATGGGCGGAGGCTATCCTTGCTTCGCGCCGCACCTCACGCTCCGGCTAGCCCTGCCGTATCATGCTCCCGCGCGAATTCGCCGCCGGGAATCGAGTCCAGCAGCGCCCGCGTATAGGGATGCTGCGGATTGCCGAACACTTCGCCGGCAAGCCCGTGTTCCACCACTTCGCCGTCCTTCATCACGGCCACGAGATCGCAGATTTGCGCGGCGACGCGTAGATCATGCGTGATGAAGACGATGGAAAGGCCGAGCCGCCGACAGGTCCGCGAGCAGCTTCAGCACCTGTGCCTGCACCGAGACATCGACCGCCGACACGGGTTCGGCCGCCACCAGAGCAGCACCGCAGCCAGGGATTGCCGGGAAAACCGCCAGACGAGGTGTCTCAAACCCCTTAAAAACAGGGTCTGGAGGCTTCGAAGGCCTAAAAACCAGCCAAAATTGGACGAATCAGTGCAACTCGATTAGCGAGATAGCTGTGCAGATTGTCGGAAACCCTGTTTTTTAGGCGGTTTTCGCCATATCGTCGCCGGTGCCAGAATCAAATGGAGCAATCATGGCCACCCAAATGTCTAAGTCGCAGCTGATCGAGAAGATCGCTACCACCACCGAAGTCTCGAAGAAGGAAGTCAAGAGCGTGATGGAAACGCTCGTTGACGTTGGCCACAAGGAGCTCAAGAAGAACGGGGTGTTCCTTGTCCCCGGCTTCGCG
>PNLC01000049.1 GCA_013822885.1 Bradyrhizobium sp. | reverse complement strand
CACCGAAAGGTCAGGTGCGATCATCGCGCTGGCGACACGCAGGCTCTTGGCGCCTTCACTGGCGCCGAGGCTGACGCGGCCGGGGACCTTGAACACCACCTGGAAGCTCCCGACCTCCGCCGTGGCCTGTTGTTCATCCGCGCGCTCGGCGAGCGACTCCGCCTTGGACGCCTGTGTGGCACGCAACAGCGGTTTTGCCGCATAATCCATCGCGCCGCCGCTGACGGATGCCGCGGGACGCGGCGGTTGCGGATATTGCACGATCAGCGAATTAAGATCGGGCGCGCTGCCGCCGCGCGCGGTCCGCACCGTCGAAACGCTGAGCGCGACGTTCGACCAGTCTTCCCCCGTGCTTTGGGTGATCTCGGCGCGGCGCACCAGTTCCAGCGCGGGCTTGCGGTCTTTCGCGCCGGTGTCGAGACGGGCGTCATACAGCGGCATCCAGCGCGCGTTGCGCACCGCGTAGGTCACCCGCAGCGTGGCCTTGGTCGCGGCGGCGGCTGTGAGCTCGATCCGGACTTCCATCTTGTTCGGCGGCTTCTGCGCCCGGTCGGATTCCAGCCGTGCCATTTCGCGATCGAGTTCGCGCTGCTTCCGTTCGGCATCGCGAATGGCGGCGTCGGCACTGGCGATTTCCTCCCCGACCGCGGCAAACGCCGCGCGCCATTCCGAAATCGGCCGCGCCTCACCCTTGTCGCCGATCCCTGCCGGGGACGCCGCGGCGAAGCGCTCGGCAAACTTGCGCCGTGCCACGGCGGCATCGATCGCGCCCTGCAGATTGGCGCGCTCGTCCTTCAGCGCCTCGATGCGCTTGTCGAGTTCGGGCAGGCTGGCCGGCGGCGCGGCCCGCGGCGGTCTTGCATCGATCGCGCCGATGGTGAGCCTGGCGCCCGCCTCGCCCTCGACCCGCAGCGACGACGGATCAAGCGTCAGCGGCAAATCCTTGAGAACGGCCGCATTCTCACCCGCGGGAAGGTCGACCGTGACGACGCGCGTGACGCTGGCGCCATCGGGATAGACGGTGACGGCATCGACCGCCGAACTGGCGTCGATATTGGCCGCCCGCGCCTCTCCTGCGGCGAGCGCCGTCAGGACGACCAGGCTCGTCGTCAGAAAACTGTTCGCAATCAATCGCATGGATCCTCTCCTGAACCGTTCGCCTGAAGGCGACACGCCCACCGCTCCCGGTCGTGAGACGCAGCGAGAGAGCAACCGGTTCGATCGGATTTCCATGCGGCTTTGCTGCGTGACGTCCGCAGCAGACGGACGAGGCGCCTTCCCCGGGAGAAAGGCGCCTCGAATGTGGCGGAGCTAGAACACCAGCGCCTTGGCCTGCTTCACCTGAGGCAGTGCCTGCACCTTGGCCAGCACGTCGGCCGGCACAGGGCCGTCGATCTCGACCAGCGCGATGGCGTCGCCGCCCTGCTTGGTGCGGCCGAGGTGGAAGGTCGCAATATTGATCTGGGCTGCGCCGAGCAGGCCCGCAAAGCTGCCGATGAAGCCGGGCTTGTCCTCGTTGGTAACGTAGATCATCGATTTGCCGAACTCGGCGTCGACCCGGATGCCCTTGATGTCGACCAGCCGCGGCTTGCCGTCGTGGTAGACCGTGCCGGACACCGAGCGCTCCTGCCGCTCGGTCACGACCGTGACCGTGATCAGGCTTTCGTAGTCGCTCTGCGCTGCGCGCACGATTTCGTCGACCACCATGCCGCGCTCTTTCGCGACGACCGGCGCCGACACCACGTTGACCTCGCCCAGCATCGGCCGCAGCAGGCCCGACAGCACCGCCGAGGTGATCGCCTTGATCTTCATCTCGGCAACGTGTCCCTCATACGTAATCTGGACCTTGAGGATCCCGCTCTCGGTGAGCTGACCCGCGAACGAGCCGAGCTTTTCGGCGAGCTCGATGAACGGCTTCAGCTTCGGCGCTTCTTCCGCCGTGATCGAGGGAAAATTCACCGCGTTCGAGATCGCGCCGGTCAGCAGGTAGTCGGACATCTGCTCGGCGACCTGCAACGCCACGTTCTCCTGGGCTTCCGTGGTGGAGGCGCCGAGATGCGGGGTGCAGATCACGTTGGGATGGCCAAACAGCACGTTTTTGGTGGCGGGCTCCTCGACGAACACATCGAAGGCGGCGCCCGCGACGTGCTTGGAGTTAAGCGCATCGACCAGAGCCTGCTCGTCGACCAGGCCGCCGCGCGCGCAGTTGACGATGCGCACGCCCTTTTTCATCTTCGCGATCGCCGCCGCATCGATGATGTTCTTCGTCTTCTCGGTCAACGGAGTATGCAGCGTGATGAAATCGGCGCGCTTGAGCAGATCGTCGAGTTCGACCTTCTCGACGCCGATATCCTTGGCGCGCTCGGGCGACAGGAACGGGTCAAACGCGATGACCTTCATGCGCAGGCCGAGCGCGCGGTCGGCGACGATCGCGCCAATGTTGCCGCAACCGATCACGCCCAGCGTCTTGCCGGTGATCTCGACGCCCATGAAGCGGTTCTTCTCCCACTTGCCCGCCTGCGTCGAAGCGTCGGCCTGCGGAATTTCGCGCGCCAGCGCCAGCATCAAGGTAATGGCGTGTTCGGCGGTCGTGATCGAATTGCCGAACGGCGTATTCATCACGATGATGCCCTTGGCGGTGGCTGCCGGGATCTCGACATTGTCGACGCCGATGCCGGCGCGGCCGATCACCTTTAGCCTGGTAGCCTTGTCGATGATCTTCGCGGTCGCCTTGGTCGCGGAGCGGATCGCAAGGCCGTCATAGTTGCCGATGATCTCGGCAAGCTTGTCCTTGTCCTTGCCGAGATTAGGCTGGAAGTCGACCTCGACGCCGCGATCCTTGAAGATCTGCACGGCAGCGGGAGACAGCGCGTCGGAAATGAGAACTTTGGGTTTGGACATCTGATGTTCCTTTGGGAAATCGCTCGTCGTCCCGGCCGAAGCGCCGCTTGGCGCGTAGAGCCGGGACCCATACTCCGTGCTGTGGGTATGGGTCCCGGCTCGCGCTTCGCTTGGCCGGGACGACAGCTAACGGGAAAAGCTCAAGCCGCCTTCGGCAGTGCTGCCTTGGTCTCGGCGAACGCCCAGTCGATCCACTGCGTCAGCAGTGCGACGTCGGAGGCTTCCACCGTGGCGCCGCACCAGATCCTTAAGCCCGCCGGCGCATCGCGGTAATAGGCGAAGTCGTAGCCGGCGCCCTCCTTCTCGACCAGCGCTACCAGCTTCTTCGAGAAATCAGCCTGCGCATCCGCCGTCAGCGAGGTGATGGCGGGATCGGAGAATTTCAGGCACACCGAGGTGTTGGAGCGGATCGACGAGTCCTTGGCCAGGAAATCGATCCACGGCGTCTTCGCCTTCCAGTCCGACAGCACCTTGGTGTTGGCGTCGGCGCGCGCGATCAGGGCCTTGAGCCCCCCGATGGATTTGGCCCAGTTCAGCGCATCGAGATAATCCTCGACGCACAGCATCGACGGCGTGTTGATGGTCTCGCCTTCGAAGATGCCCTGGTTGAGCTTGCCGCCCTTGGTGAGGCGGAAAATCTTCGGCAGCGGCCACGCCGGCTTGTAGGTCTCGAGCCGCTCCACCGCGCGCGGGCTGAGGATCAGCATGCCGTGCGCGGCCTCGCCGCCCAGCGCCTTCTGCCAGGAGAACGTCACCACATCGAGCTTTGCAAAATCGAGCGGCTGCGCGAAAGCAGCAGACGTCGCATCACAGATCGTGAGGCCCTGGCGATCGGCCTTGATCCAGTCGGCATCGGGCACGCGCACGCCTGATGTCGTGCCGTTCCAGGTGAAGACGATGTCGGAGGCCGGATCGGCCTTGGAGAGGTCGGGAATGTCGCCATAGCCGGCATGCAGCTTGGTGACGTCCTTGAGCTTCAATTCCTTGACGATGTCGCTGACCCAGCCCTCGCCGAAGGATTCCCAGGCGATGGTGGTGACCGGGCGTGCACCGAGCAGCGACCACAGCGCCATTTCGACCGCGCCGGTATCGGAAGCCGGCACGATGCCGATCTTGAAATCGGCCGGCACTTCAAGCACTTCGCGCGTCAGCTCAATCGCGAGCTTGAGCTTGGCCTTACCGACCTTCGCACGATGCGAGCGGCCGAGGGCGGCATCCTTGAGATTTTGGGGATTCCAGCCGGGGCGCTTGGCGCAGGGGCCGGAAGAGAAATGCGGCACATTCGGCCGCGAAGCGGGCTTCGCAACGGTCATGATCTATCCTTCCAGATAGTAAGCCTCCCGTTGGGGGGAGGTGTCCCGCCGCGGTGATTAGGGGAATCGTGCCCGATCGTCAAGGAACTTGGGCAGGATCAGCGGCAGCCTCGCCTTCACACGCGAGTGATACGCCCTCGTCGGGCGGAAGGGCCACCACCTGCCCCAGCAGCGCGGCGGCATCGGACACGAGCTTCGCAGCCTGCCGCCGGCTCGCGACCTTCAGAATGCGCGCATCGCCGGCCTGCACGATATATTCATCGCCGACCCGCACGATCGAATAGTTCTTCAACGGAGATCCCCAAGCGCCCCAAGCCCGATGGGTGACGCGGGGATACCCCAGACGTTCCTCTCCGTAAAACAACGGACGCCTGCGTAGTTTATCGGTTGTTAACTCGATCGCAGAAAGTACGGCTACCGCAAGCAGTAGCGACAACCGCGATTCAACCGCGCATCAAAACCTGATCGTCATGCCGACATGGCTGCGCGCAAATTCAAGCCGCTCGTAAAACCGCTGCGCATCGACGCGGGTGTGGTGCGTCAGCAGTTCGACCACCTTGCATCCGCGACCGCGCGCTTCCGCCACCGCCCATTGCACGATCTGCTCTCCGATGCCGCGGCTGCGGCAGTGGCTGGCGACGCGGACGTCCTCGATCAGGCCGCGCGAGGCGCCCTGCGAGCTGAGCCCCGGCAGGATGCAGAGTTGCAGGCAGCCGACGACGGCGCCCTCCCCGTTCTCCGCGACGACGAGCTGAATATTGGGGTCGCGCGAGAGCTGCTCGAAAGCCGCGACATAGCATTGCGGCAACGGGTCTTCGATCCGCTCGCGCGGCCCGCCGAGCGGATCGTCCGCCAGCATGGCGACGATGGGACCGACGTCCTCGCGGCGCGCGCGACGGATGGTGATATCGGAAGTGGTGGGCATGAAACTTTTCAATGAAGTCAGCGCGCCGCGGGCAGGCCGAGAAACTTTTCGGTCTCGCCGATCCAGCGGCGCACGGAGGCGTAGCGATCGAGATCGAAGCCGCCTTCGTGGGCCAGGCGGGTATAGGCCAACAGCGACACGTCGGCGAGCGAGACGTTCCCGCCGGCCAGGAACGGCGTAACGGCAAGCGCCTGCTCCATCCGCGCCAGCGCAGCGTGGCCGCGCTTGACCTTTTCGGGATCGAGATCGGAGGCCGGCTTGCCGAGATAGAACATCTGGAAGCGGCAGACCGCGATGTAGGGCTCGTGGCTGTACTGCTCCCAGAACAGCCACTCATCCATCTTCGCTTCCGCGTACGCATCCGACGGAATGAGGCGAGAGCCGCGGGCGAGATAGCGGATGATGGCGTTGGATTGCGCCAGCGCGCGGCCGTCGTCGAGTTCGACGGTGGGGACCTGGCCGGCGCTGTTCAGCTTGAGGAATTCAGCCGTCCGCGTCTCGCCCTTGAGCGTGTCGACCGCTATCCAGTCGTAGGGCAGCGCGAGATGGTCGCACACCCACTTCACCTTGAGGCAATTGCCGGAATTGGTATCGCCGTAGATCTTCATGCAAAGTCGCCCAGGTTACCCAGGGCGACAGTGCAACAGGCGGGGACGAAACTGTCAACGGCGGCGGGATGACGCCGCCGGCGAGATCAGAACTTGTAGCCGAGGCCGGCGCGCACCGTGTTGATGCTGGTATCGACCGACGAGGCAAAGCGCACGTATTCCCATTCCGCACGCAGGAACAGGTTCGAAATCAGCATCACTTCGGTGCCGAGGCCAAAGGAATAACCGTAGATCAAATGACTGTACTGGCCGTCGGTCGCGCTGACATCGAATGGCACGTTCTGGAAGCCCGGCGCGGCGGCCGGATTGACCTGGGTTCCGTACACACGGGCCGTGCGGATGATATCGGCCTGCCCCAGCGCAATGCCGGCGAACGCATAAGGCAGGAACGGACCGCACAGATAGGCGGCGCGGGCCCGAAGCGTTCCCATGTCGGAAATCTTCATGCTCGCGGTGCCTTCATACGTGGCGCCGACCGTGTAGCCCGAAGGAAGCGTGAAGAACCGCGACATGCTGCCGGTCTGCGAACCGCCGAATTTGCCGTGCGTGTAGTTCAGCTCGAGGCCGATGACGACGTCTTCCCACTGGGAATTGTAGCCGAAGAATCCGCCGAAGCCCTCGCCGTGGGTCGAGACTTTGCCCATGACCGGCCATTCGGAAATTCGTTGGACCTGCTCCATCTCCAGGCCGTCCATCAGACGTGCGGCGACGGTTCTCGTCGCTCCCGCGAAGTTCATGTTGGAGGTGCCGTAGGCGGCATGCCCGCCGACGTAGAAGCCCTGCCAGTTCACCGAGGTCGCGCTCAGTTCACCGACGCTGCCGCGGAGAAACGGCAAGTCCGGCATATCGGCCGCCTGTGCGACACCAGCAGCTCCACAGATCACCGCCACCAGCAAAAATCGACGCATTGCAACGCTCCATCGGACGCTTTGAACTTGCGTTGATCATCGCCTGTTAACCTTAACCAATCGTTGTTTCGACCCTCGATTGGCGCAATCTTGTCGCAAAGCCGGCGCTTTTTTTGCACCGTGCGCAAAAGCAAAACGGCGCGGGAAACTCCCGCGCCGTCCTGAAACCGTTAACGAATGAAAGTCCGGGTTAACCTTTGCGGATCAGCGGCGGCGCGTAAACCTGCGGGCTGATCAGATCCCAGCGCACGCCGAGCTTGAGGTCATGCGAGGTGATGTTCTTGAAGGTCATCGGGTTGTTGATGTTGTTGGTGCCGTCGAAGGTGCGGAGATCGCCGGTCAGACCATCGCCCATGTCGAGATAGCGATAGGCGAGTTCGACGGTGAAGTTCGGCGTGACCTTGTAGGCGAGACCGGCATGGACCGCCCAGGCAAGATTCCACTTGGCGAAGCTGTCGCCGTAAGCGAGGCCCGGCAGCGCGCCGCCGCCATTGTTGGCGATGCCCTGGTCGGTGAAGCCGTTGATCGCAACCCGCGCGCCGCCGACGCCGGCGCCGATGAACGGGGTGATGCACCACCAGGTGCCGAGATCGACATAGGCGTTGGCCATGACGACCCACTCGTTCTTGGTGGCGTGATAGGTGTCGGTGCCGACGCCGCCGACATAGGTGATGCGGTCGGTGCCGAAGAACTGCGAGTTGCCGCGGTATTCACCGGTGACGTCGCCGCGGAACCAGTTGTTGAACCTGTAGCCGACGCCGAGGCCGAAGATGCCGGCGGTGTTGAAGCTGTTGGTCTGCTGCGACGAGGTCAGGTTGACATCGAGCGCGTTGTTAAGCCGATCGACGCGCTGATTGGAAAAGCCGATATCGCCGCGCAGATACCAGCCGCCGAAATCCTCGACCACCGGAACTGCATAGGGGGGCGGCGCGATGGCCATGTCGGCGGCGAACACCGCCTGGGACAACAGAGTAGCCGCACCGGCGGCAACGAGAGACATAACGCTACGCATAAGCTTCGTCCTTTTGTCCGGTGAGGCAGACTGCGAAAAAAGCCCCACTTCAAAAACTCACGGGCGGACGATGCCACTAAATGTTTAAGCGGCGCTTAACCCTAATTATTAAGGTTGACAAATCGTCACCACTCCTCCGACGCGCTGGCTCGCGGCGCGAGACAATGAGATTGCGGCCACGAAGAACGCGCGAAGCCGCCACCATTCCTAACGATGTGTTGACGGCAATTCGCGCCTCACCGCGCGCCACGCCCGACCGCAATCAGGATGGCCGGACAAGCATTCACGACGTTCGGCGGCAAGATCCGAAGCGAGCTTATGCCGCCGCGGCGTGGCCGAGCGCGTTGACGATCTGGTCGACGACGTCTTCGACCAGCATGCGGTCGTCGCCCTCGCCCATCACGCGGATCACGGGCTCGGTGCCGGACGAGCGAACCAGCAGACGGCCGTGGCCGTTGAGACGGTTCTCGCCATCCATGATCGCCGACTTGACCTCGGCGTCGTCGAGCGGCTTGCCGCTGCGGTAGCGCACGTTCTTGAGGATCTGCGGCAGCGGATCGAAGCGGTGGCAGACTTCCGACACCGGACGACGAAGTTTTTGCACCACCGCCAGCACCTGCAGTGCGGCGACAAAGCCGTCGCCCGTGGTGGCGTAGTCGGACAGGATGATATGGCCTGACGGCTCGCCGCCGAGATTGTAGCCCTGCTTGAGCATCTGTTCGAGCACATAGCGGTCGCCGACCGGCGTACGCACCATGCCGATGCCGTGTCCTTCGAGGAAGCGTTCGAGCCCGAGGTTCGACATCACGGTGGCGACGATGCCGGGCTTGGCGAGGCGCCCATCTTCCTTCCAGCTCTGCGCGATCACCGCGAGCAACTGGTCGCCGTCGACCACATGGCCGCGCTCGTCGACCAGGATGACGCGATCGGCGTCGCCGTCGAGCGCGATGCCGATATCGGCGCGCATCTCGCGCACCTTCTTCGCCAGCGCTTCCGGCGAGGTCGAGCCGCATTCCTTGTTGATGTTGAAACCGTCCGGATCGACGCCGATCGCGACGACGTCGGCGCCCAGTTCCCACAGCGCTTCCGGCACCACCTTGTAGGCCGCGCCATGCGCGCAATCGATCACCACGCGCAGGCCGTCGAGCGAGAGCTCGCGCGGCAGCGTGCGCTTGGCGAATTCGATATAGCGGTCATGAACGCCGTCGATGCGGCGGGCGCGCCCGAGGCTGGCGCTCTGGGCCAGCCGGCGGTCCATCGGCTCGTCGAGCAGTTGCTCGATCTGCTTCTCGACATCGTCCGACAGTTTGAATCCCTGCGGACCGAAAAGCTTGATACCGTTGTCCTCGAACAGATTGTGCGAGGCCGAAATCATCACGCCGAGATCGGCGCGCATGGACTTGGTCAGCATCGCGACCGCCGGCGTAGGCATCGGGCCGAGCAGCAGCACGTCCATGCCGACCGACGTGAAGCCGGCCACCATCGCGTATTCGATCATGTAGCCCGAGAGGCGGGTATCCTTGCCGATCACGACGCGGTGACGATGCTCGCCACGCTGAAACACCAGCCCGGCCGCCTGCCCCACCTTGAGCGCGAGCTCCGGCGTGATCAACCCGTTGGCGCGGCCCCGAATCCCGTCGGTACCGAAATATTTGCGGCTCATGTGTCCCCCAAGCGATCCCGGGGCTCTTCCGGCCATGACAGCCGGGAATCCCCGAACACGCTCCCATCGTAGCGTGCAGAGGCGGGTTATAGTCCCTTAGCCGCTAAAATGAGTTCAAAAAATATGATGAATCATTACGGTCGGCGCGGCCGAGTTCATGTATAATACATTGTTATAGCTTGATTTTCCCTGGAACCGCCCGCGCCCGGCCGAAGCCGCTAGTCCCGCCGCTTGACGTGATGGTCGCCTTTCGAGGGCGGCGGCTGGGTGACATTGACGGGGTCGGAGGCCGGAAAGGTCTCCTCCAGGCCCTCTTCCAGGGCGTCGTCCAGTCGGCGTTTGTCCGTGCGATCCTGCGAGCCGGCGTCAGTGCTGGAAACTTTGCGCGGTGTGGTCATGGCATGTTCCTTGGCATGTCCCCGCCTCGTCAGTGACGCCCGTGAGATGCGATTTGGCTGGCGTACCAACCATGATAGATGACAACACAGAAAAGGAATTCAAGAAGGGGCCGGGAACGCCATGAAGCACATCACCTGCATCGAAGATCTGCGCGAGTTGCACAAGCGCCGCGTTCCCAAGGCCTTCTTCGACTATGCCGATCGAGGCTCCTATACCGAGGACACGCTGCGCGCCAATTCCGAGGACCTTCGGCAGATCAAGTTCCGCCAGCGTATCCTGGTCGACGTCTCGAAACGCGACCTCTCCACCACGATCCTGGGCGAGCCTGCGGCGATGCCGCTGATCCTGGCGCCCGTGGGCCTGCTCGGCATGCAGCACGGCGATGGCGAGATTCATGCCTGCCGCGCTGCGCAGGCCGCCGGCATCCCATTCACGCAGAGCACGATGTCGATCTGCTCGATCGAGGACATCGCGGCCGCCGTCGACAAGCCGTTCTGGTTCCAGCTCTACGTGATGAAGGACCGCGGATTCATCAAGGCGCTGGTCGAGCGCGCGATCGCGGCGAAATGCTCTGCGCTGGTGTTGACGGTCGACCTGCAGGTGATCGGGCAGCGCCATCAGGACATAAAGAACGGAATGTCGGTACCACCTGAATGGTCGCTGTCGAAGCTGATCGATTTCGCGACCAAGCCTTCATGGGTATCCGGCGTGCTGCGCGGCAAGCGCCGCACCTTCGGCAATCTCGCCGGACACCTCAAGGTGAGCGAGGACATCACCGCGCTGTCGACCTGGATCAACTCGCAGTTCGATACCTCGCTGAACTGGAAGGACATCGACTGGATCCGCTCGATCTGGCCGGGCAAGCTGATCCTCAAAGGCATTCTCGACGTCGAGGATGCGGAGATCGCGGCCAAGACCGGTGCGCAGGCCATCGTCGTCTCCAACCACGGCGGCCGCCAGCTCGACGGCGCGCCGTCGTCGATCGAGGTGCTGCCTGAAATCGTCGACACCATCGGCTCGAAGATGGAAATCATGTTCGACGGCGGCATCCGCACCGGCATGGACGTGATGCGCGCACTCGCCCTCGGCGCCAAATCCTGCATGATCGGCCGCGCCTATGCCTACGGGCTGGGTGCCGGCGGGCAAGAGGGCGTCGCCAAGGCGATCGACATTCTCGCTAGGGAACTCACCACCACGATGGGGCTGTGCGGCGTCAACACCATCGCCGAGATCGACGACAACGTGCTGGCGATTTGAGCCGACGCGGCATTGATACGACTCCATCAACGAGTCGTCCCTGCGAACGCAGGGACCCATACCGCGTGATCTATCGTTGCTGCGTGGTGGCTGACGCTCTGCGTTCGCCGGTTATTGTTGCGAATTGCTGAAGCGAAGCCATCTTCCGTCGTGACCGTTACGCGGGCCGCAGCGTATGGGTCCCTGCGTTCGCAGGGACGACCCGTTGAGAGAGTTCGGTAGATTGGACACGCCGTCATTCCGGGGCGATGCGCAGCACCGAACCGGAATCTCGAGATCCCGGGTTCGATTTGCGCATCGCCCCGGGATGACGCTTCGCGTCATGTCTTTGCGAGATCGGCCTCGACGAGGGATCGAAGTTCTGAGGTCACCTCCGGGCGTCGGCCGAACCACAATTCGAATCCACGGACGGCCTGGTGCAGCAGCATGCCGAGCCCGTCAGCCGTCTTCAGCCCGCGCCCGCCCGCGGCCGTCAGCAGCGGCGTTTGCAGCGGCACATAGACGATATCGGCGACGACGGCGTGCGACGGCAGCAGGCCGACATCGAGTTCAAGCGCGGGCTGGCCATGCATGCCGAGCGACGTCGTATTCACCAACAGTCCCGCGCGCGGCAGCAAGCCACCGATCGCATCCCACCCAACGGGCACAGCACGCGCGCCGAACTGATCCGACAGCGCGCGGGCGCGCTCGGGCGTGCGGTTGGCGAGATACACGCGCTTGATGCCGCGCTCGAGCAATCCGAACACCACCGCGCGCGCCGAGCCGCCCGCGCCCAGCACCAGCGCGTCCTCGGTTTTGTCCCAGCCGGGCGCGCTGGAATCGAGATTGTTGATAAAGCCCTCGACGTCGGTATTGGTCGAGCACAGCTCGCCGTCGGCAAACCACAGCGTATTGGCAGCCCCGACCGCACGCGCGCGTTCGTCCGGCTTCGACAGCGCCAGCGCGCGCTCCTTGTGCGGAATGGTGACGTTGGCGCCGACGAAGCCGCGGTGCGACAGCCGGAACAGGAAATCCTTGAACTCGTCGGGCGGCACGGCCTCGATGACGTAGCCGCCTTCGATGCCGAGCGTGCGCAGCCAGTAACGATGGATCAGCGGCGAGCGCGAATGCGCGGCCGGCCATCCGATCAAACAGGCGGCGCGGGGCTTGGTCACGGCAACAGCCTCCTCATGACGTCGATGGCCGGGATGAACCCGGCCACGACGATCAATTTATCTTCCACGGAGAGGTGTCAAGCCACGGCGCACCGCCGCCCCACTACGCCGCAACACGATGCGCGGCGATGATCTGGTCGGCGGCGCGGCCGGTGACTTCGGCCATGCGGTCGAACGCCCGCGTAAAGCCGCCGGCGCCGGCGGTGGCCGAGCGCAGCTCCACGATCAGGTCGCCGATCTCGGCCTCCGGCATGGTGGCGCGGACGCAATCCCAGCCGGGCCAGTTTTCGCGGGTGTCAAAGCCCAGGATCTGGCCGCGCCGTGCCGACAGGATGGCGTTGATCTTTGCCGTGGCCTCGGTCGGGCAGACGATCTCGACCATGTGGATCGGCTCCAGCAGCACCGGCTGGCATTGCGGCAGCGCCTCGCTCATGCCGATCCGCGCCGCGGTGCGGAAGGCAAGATCGGAGGAATCGACGCTGTGGTAGGAGCCGTCCGTCAGCGTCACCTGAAGGTCGATGACCGGGAAGCCGAGCGGGCCCTTCGCAAGCCCGTCGACCACGCCCTCCTCCACCGCACCGATGTAGTTGCGCGGCACCGCGCCGCCGACGACCCTCTCGTGGAACTCGAAGCCGGTGCCGCGCAGCATCGGCTTGATCTCCAGCACCACGTCGCCGAACTGTCCATGGCCGCCGGATTGCTTCTTGTGGCGGCCGCGCTGGGTGATGGATTTGCGGATGGTCTCCTGATAGCCGATCACGGGCGGTTGCGATTTGGCGTTGACGCCGAAGCGGTCCTTCAGCCGCTCCAGCGCGACGCGCAGATGCATTTCGCCCTGCCCCCACAGCACGATGTCGTGGGTCTGCGGGTTGTGGATCATCGTCAGCGACGGATCTTCCTCGTTCAGCCTGAACAGCGCCTGCCCGAGCTTGACGTCATCCTTGCGATCGATCGCCGCGAGCGACATCGCCAGCACTGGCGGCGTCGGCTCGATCTTCACGAGCGCCGGCGGCGCGGTCTTGCCGCTCGACAGCGTATCGCCGGTCTTGACCGCGTCGAGCTTGCCAAGCGCGATCGTCTCGCCGGCTTCCGCCGCGGCCCGCTTGGTGTCGTGCCCGCCGCTGACTGCGAGGATGCCGGAAACCCGCCCGGCTTCGCCGGAGGAGGATTGCAGCGTGGCGCCATCATCGAGATGGCCGGCCAGCAGCCGCACCAGCGAGAGCTTGCCGCCGTGCTGCAAATGCATGGTCTTGAACACATAGGCCAGCGCATCCTTCTGTGAGGACGCGCCGAGCCGTTTGGCCGTCTCGTGCACGCCGGGCGCTTCATGCCGCAGCGCCTTCATCAGCCGCAGCACACCATTCTCGCGCGCGGCCGAGCCGAGCAGCACGGGGCAGATCAGGCCCTCGCGCAATTCGCGGGCGAGATCGTCGAACACCGCGTCGCGCGGCGGCTGGATATCTTCCAGCAACTGCTCCATCAGCGCATCGTCGTGATCGGCGAGCTTTTCCAGCATCGAGAAGCGCGCTTCCTTCTCGCGATCGAGATTTCCGCCCTCCAGCGCAATGACTTCGGAGGGCTTGTGCTCGCGGTAGACGAAGGCGCGCTCCAGCGCGAGATCGACAAAGCCTTCGATCAGATCGCCGTTCCAGATCGGAATCTGGCGCAGCACCAGCGGCACGCGCGAGGCCGGCTGCAGGGTGGCCAGCGTCTCGCGGATGCGCTTGTTGGCGCGATCGATCTTGTTCAGGAAAAGAAAACGGGGGATGCCCAAATCTTCCAGCTCGCGCAGGATGATCTGCAGTTGCGGCAGCTTCTTCTCGTCCGCCTCGCAGACCACCACCGCGGCATCGACCGCAGGCAACGCGGCGCGCATGTCATGCGCGAACTCGATGGAGCCGGGACTGTCGATGAAGGTGTAACTGTCGCCCATGAAACTGGTCGTAGCGGCGGAAAGACCCACGCCCATCTTGTGGTTCCGCGCCTCGGCGCTGGAATCGCCGACCGAAGTTCCGGCGTCGACGCTGCCGGCATTCTTGATGGCGCCCGTTCGCGCCAGTATGGCTTCCAGAAGTGTGGTTTTACCGCTTTGGAATGGGCCCACCAGCGCAATGCACCGTGGACCACGGGGACTTCTGACGTCTTGTCCCATTGCCGCCTCCTTGGTTGGAGCTCGGCCCATGATTGGGTCGGCGGCACTGATGCTCCGCCTGTCCCGTGAATTTGGCAAGCGAGAAAAATTCGCTGCGGTGCGGCGTGGGACCAGTCGATGCTCGCGCACCGTCATTGCGAGGAGCGATAGCGACGAAGCAATCCATGTCTCCGCAAGCGGATAGATGCATTGCTTCGCTACGCTCGCAATGATGTTGTGGACGGCCCCACCTGAACGGCATCAAGTGCCAAAACGTGGTCGCCGGAGCGCCACAAAGAGGGAGGCCGTCCAT
>PNLC01000048.1 GCA_013822885.1 Bradyrhizobium sp. | reverse complement strand
GCGTTTGACGTGACGCGCGACGTTGCGGATTCGGTCGATATTGGCGACGGACGTACCGCCGAATTTCATCACGAGGCGGCCCATGACGACGCGTGCATTCCCTGTGAGGATAAGTTAAATGACCCGCACGGAAATTGGAGCGCCCGGGCCGAAAGCGGCGTATACATAGCGGCGCGGCCCGGGGCAAGCAACCGGGCACGTTTTCGACTCAAAATGCAGTAAAATGCCGTGTTAGCGGGTTAGTTCAGGTCAGGTGTATGGGCCGTTATATCGATGAAATACTGCAGCCCGGCGAGAAGGTGCTGTTTTCGACCAACGCGCACTGGATATTTTTCCTGCCTGCGATAGTCGGCTGGGTTGTGGCGATCATCTTCCTCGTTCTCTCGTACCAGGTGCCGACCGGCGCGCCGGCGCTGCTGAGCCTGGCGATGGCCGCCATCGCCGCCATCGCCGCGTTGTACAAGACGATCACGGCCTGGTTCCATCAATGGACCACCGAAACCGATGTCACCGATCTGCGTATCATCCATAAGACGGGTTTTATCCAGCGGCAGACGTTCGAAATGAGTCTCGACAAGGTCGAAAGCGTCGACGTCAATCAATCCATCCTTGGCCGCATCTTCGATTATGGCGATGTGACCATCCTCGGCGTCGGCAAGAGCGAAGAGAAAATCAGCACCGTTTCGTCGCCGCTGTCGTTTCGCAGCGCCATCACCGCACGACCGGCCGGTACCTGAACCATGGCGATGCAGCAGAAATCATCCGCCGGTTCGTCCTCCAGCGGCAGCACCGTCGACCCGGCCGAAGTCGCGAAATTCTCGAAACTGTCGGACGAGTGGTGGGATCCTCGGGGCAAGATGGCCCCGCTGCACAAGATCAACCCGCTGCGGCTCGGCTACATCAGGGACGCGGCCTGCCGCAAGTTCGATCGCAACGTCAAAAGCCTGAGTTGCCTGTCGGGCCTGCGCGTCCTCGATATCGGTTGCGGCGCCGGGCTGTTGTGCGAGCCGCTGACGCGGCTGGGCGCACAGGTGATCGGGATCGATCCGTCCGCAACGAACATTGCCGCCGCCAAGCTGCATGCCGACAAGGGGCATCTGTCGATCGACTACCGCTGCACCACGGTCGAGACCATGGACGTGCGCGAGCGCTTCGACATCGTGCTGGCGATGGAAGTGATCGAGCACGTCACTGATGTCGGCGCGTTCCTTTCGCGCTGCGCGGCGATGGTCAAGCCGGGCGGGATGATGGTGGTCTCGACGCTGAACCGCAACTGGAAGAGTTTTGCGCTGGCGATCGTCGGCGCGGAATACGTGCTGCGCTGGCTGCCGCGCGGCACGCACCAGTGGGACAAGTTCGTCACCCCCGACGAACTCGCGCAGCATCTCGCCCACAACAAACTCGCCATCACCGAACAGGCCGGCGTGGTCTACAGCCCGCTCGCCGACCGCTGGAGCATCTCGTCCGACATGGACGTGAACTACATGGTGGTGGCGGAGGGGGTGTGAGTTGATCCCGGCACCTTAGCCACATAACCGGTGTCGTCCCTGCGAACGCAGGGACCCATACTCCGCGGCGCCGGTGGGTTACGAGACGACGACCATTCGTGCCCACACGAGAGATCACGCGGTATGGGTCCCTGCGTTCGCAGGGACGACATCGTATTTTACGGCGCGCAATCCTGTCATGACGCCGCTCCGGTTGACCGCACCCGTGCCGCCCGGCACGGTGCGGTGATCTTCCGGCCGGTATTTCCCAATGTTCACCGTCGCCTCGCTCTGGATTCCCTTCACCATCGTCGCTGCGCTCGGCCAAGTCGCGCGCAACGCGATGCAGCGGTCGTTGACGGGGCCGCTCGGGACCTGGGGCGCGACCAATATCCGTTTCCTGTTCGGCTTTCCGTTCTCGATCGTCTTCTTTGCGGTCGTGGTGGCCTTCACCGGCGACGCCGTGCCGTGGCCGACAGTTATGTTCTGGCCGTGGCTGTTGCTCGGCGCGCTGAGCCAGATCCTCGCCACGGGCCTGATGCTGCTGGCGATGAACGACCGTTCGTTCGTGGTGACGACGGCGTATCTGAAGACCGAGGCAATCCAGACCGCGATCTTCGGCTTCGTCTTTCTCGGCGATCATCTGACCCTTCTGAAAGTGGTCGCGATCCTGATCGCGACCGTCGGCGTGGTGATCACGGCGCTGCGGCCGGGCGGCGAAAAGGGTTTTGCCGAACTGAAGCCGACCATCATCGGCCTGGTCGCCGCCGGTTGCTTCGCGCTCTCGGCGATCGGCTTTCGCGGTGCCATCATCACGGTGCCCGGCGTCTCCTTCGTGACGGCGGCGTCTTACACGCTGGTGTTCGGCCTGTTCGTGCAGACGCTGGTGCTGACCGTCTATCTGATCGCCCGCGCGCCCGACGTGCTGGTGAAGATTTTCGGCCTGTGGCGGCCCTCGATGCTCGCGGGCTTCATGGGCGCGTTCGCCTCGCAGTTCTGGTTCCTGGCGTTCGCGCTGACGGCGGCCGCCAATGTGCGCACGCTGGCGCTGATCGAGGTGCTGTTCGCGCAGGCCGTGGCGTATTACTCGTTCAAGCAGGCGCTGTCGGCGCGCGAACTCTCGGGGATCGTGCTGATCGTGATCGGCGTGGCGCTGCTGGTGGCGGCTTGATTCGAACATTGCCCCAACCGTCATTGCGAGCGAAGCAAAGCAATCCATGGCTCAACAAGCACGAAGATGGATTGCTTCGTCGCTTCGCTCCTCGCAATGACGGGTGGTTAGTTCCGCGTCAATTCCGGTCGTCCGGCAGCACCGGCAACGGCGAGACCTCGACGCCTTCGTCGATCAGCGCCCGCGCCTCGTCGGCTGAGGCCTCGCCGTAGATCGGGCGGTGCTCGATATCGCCGTAATGCATCTTGCGCGCCTCGTTGGGGAAGCGCTCGCCGACATTGTCGGCATTCTTCACGATGTGATCGCGCAATTCCTTCAGCTTGGTGCGCAACTCGCGCTCCTGCGCCATTAGCAGCGGCGTCGACTCCGATGCGGTCACTTCCGCAGGCGCGGCCGGCACCGGCGCGGGAGCCTCGCGGCCCTTTTTGGTCACGATCCGGGGCGCCATGATGGCGCGCTCGACCTTGACCGTACCGCAAGCGGGGCAGCTCACCAGTCTGCGCTTCTCCTGGCTTTCATAAGCAGCGGAACTTTGAAACCAGCTTTCGAACGCATGGCCCTTCTCGCAGCGAAGGTTGTAGCGGATCATGCCTGGCCCCGGACGAGGTGCAGGTGCTCCGGGCCGGCCTTGGGATCGGCGATGCCGAAGCGCCGCCCGTGCTGCAACGAAGGCACGGTTTTGCGCGCGGCCTCGACCTTCGAGGTATCGATCTCGGCGAGGAACACGCCGGGCTCGACACCGCCCTCGGCGAGGATTTCGCCCCAGGGTGCAATGATCAGCGAATGGCCGTAGGTCTCGCGCTTGTTCTCATGCATTCCCGCCTGCGCCGCGGCGAATACGAAGCAGCCGTTCTCGATGGCGCGGGCGCGCAGCAGCGTGTGCCAGTGCGCTTCGCCGGTCTTTCGCGTGAAAGCCGACGGCACGGTGAGGAACGATGCGCCGGCCTCGGCCAGCGCGCGATAGAGCGCCGGAAAGCGCACGTCGTAGCAGATCGTCAGCCCGATGCGGCCCCACGGCAGGTCGGAGATGACCGCCGTTTCACCCGGCTGGTAGTTCGCCGACTCGCGATAGCTCTCGCCGCCGGGCAGATCGATGTCGAACATGTGGATCTTGTCGTAGCTGGCGAGCACCATGCCGTCGGGGTTGATCAGAAACGATCGGTTGACGGCCTTCTCGGGCGAAAAGCGCAACGCCAGCGAGCCGATGTGGAGATGGATTTTCAGTTCCTTCGCGAGTTCGCGGTAGGTCTTCAGCGACAGATCGTCTTCCTCGGCGGCGAGATGCTCGAACAGCGCCTTTCGGTTCAGCTGCATCATGTTGCTCACCTCGGGGGTGAGCACGTAGTCCGCGCCTTGCGCTGCCGCCTCGCGGATCAGTTTCATGCCCTGCTCGAGGCTCGGCTCGGGCAACAGTCCGGTGCGCATCTGCACCATGGCGGCCGTGAAGGTGGAGCCAGCGCTCATGAGGAAGCCTTTTCTCCGGCGAGCAGGGCGTCGAGCTTGCCCGCGCGGTCCAGCGCGTAGAGCTCGTCGCAGCCGCCGACATGGGTTGCACCGATGAAGATCTGCGGAAAGGTCGAGCCGTGTCCGGCGCGGTCATACATTTGATCGCGATAGGCCGGGTCGCTGGCCACGTTCAGTTCGATGAACGCGGCATTCTTGCGCGTCAGCAACGATTTGGCGGCGGTGCAATAGCCGCAGCCCGGACGGGTATAGATTTCAATGGCAGTCATGGCGCGCTCTGGTTCGGAACTGTCTGAACTATATGGGAGCCCGGTGGGTCTCCACAACCCGCGCGAACACCAGCACGTCGACCTGCGCGGCTTTGGCGCGCAACAAGGCACGGGCGCAGGCGTCCGCCGTGGCGCCCGATGTCAAGACATCGTCGATCAGAATCACACGACGCCCCGCGATATCGGCGCTGCGCTCGGGGGCAACCTTGAACGCGCCCTGCACATTGCTCGCACGCTGCGGCCGGGACAGCCCGATCTGCTGCTCGGTCGCCCGAATCCGCCGCAGCGCCTCGGAAGCCAGTTTGACGCCGCTTTGCCGCGAAATCACCCGCGCCAGCGCGCCGGACTGGTTGTAGCGCCGGCTCCAGCCGCGCCGCCAGTGCAGCGGAACCGGCACCAGGACGTCGGCCTCGCCAAGCAGTTGCTGGCCCGCGCGGGCCATCCAGCGGCCCATGGTGGGCGCCAGATCCGTGCGGTCCTGATATTTCAGCGAATGAACCAGCGTGCGGGCGACGTCGTCATAGCGCACCGCGGCGCGGGCGCGCTGGTACGCCGGTGGGTTGGCGATGGCCTCCATCGACAGCAATTCCGGCCCCGGATCGTACACAAAGGGAATGCCGAGTCGCGGGCAATAGGGCGGCTCGATGAACGACAGTCTCGCCCAGCACGCCGCACAGACGCCCTCGCCATCGACCGGCTCGCGGCAGGAAACGCACAGCGTCGGCAGCGCGATGTCGAGCGCGAGCCGCGGGATATGCGTGAGCGCGTTGCGGCAGGCGCCGAGCGCGCCCCGCAGATGGCTGGATATAGAGCGTGATGGTGATGTCTCGGCGTCCATGCGCGCGAGGCTAGCGTTGTGTGTCGCGCGGCTCAAGCACAGGATTGCCAGAGATGAGGCGGGCGGCTACCAACCGGCATGGCTTCAAACCAAACCGCTGCGCCCACGCTATTCGATCGCGCCATGCTGCGCGCGCGGCGTGATCGCGCGCGGCGCGGTGAGCCTGTCACGTTCCTGCTCGATCGCGTCAGGGAGGATATGGAAGATCGGCTGCAGGCGGTGACGCGCAGCTTTTCGGACATGGCCGATATCTGGACGCCGGGCGAGTTGCTGCGAAGGCCGCTGGCCGAACGCTTTCGTTCGATTGTCCGGGTCGATCCCGACGAAACGGAAGCGCTGCCATTGCCGCCGGAGTCACTCGATCTCGTCGTCTCCGCGCTTGCGTTCCAGTTTGTGAATGACTTGCCGGGCGTGCTGGCGCAGATCCGCCGTGCGTTGAAGCCGGACGGGTTGTTGCTGGCGGCGATGATCGGCGGCGATACGCTGACCGAACTCAGGCAATCCTTTGCGGCGGCGGAAGCCGAATGCGAGGGCGGGGTGTCGCCTCGCGTCCTGCCCTTTGCCGATCTGCGCGATGTTGGCGCGCTGCTGCAGCGTGCGGGCCTTGCATTGCCGGTCACCGACGTCGATCGCGTCGTGGTGCGCTACGACAGCGCGTTCGCGCTGATGGCCGATCTCAGGCGCATGGGAGCGACCAATATCCTGATCGAGCGGCGGCGAACGCCGACCCGCCGCACCACCATGCTGCGGATGGCGCAGATTTACTGCGAACGTTTTTCCGACGCCGACGGCCGCATCCGCGCGACCTTCGACGTGATCTGGCTGTCCGGCTGGGCGCCGCACGAAAGCCAGCAGAAGCCGTTGCGGCCGGGCTCGGCGAAGGCGAGTTTGGAGGCGGCGGTGAAGGGGATGAAGTTGGAATGATCGTGTCCCGGACGCGTTGCAGCGCCTCTTGGCGGTGCACCGCAGAGCCGGGACCCACGATGGACCCCGGAACAGCAGCGCATCACTTCGTGCTGCACAGCATCCGGGGAACGCCGTCTATAAAGGTACGAGACCAGCGGAACGCCCGCTGGCATGGCGGCGTTCTACTTGCATGGGGTTGTTTTCGATGTTTTTGTGCCGGCCCTGCGTGCTGCAGGTGGCGCCGGCTCCTGCGCGTCACAGCAACAAATCAATCAGATGCGGGATCAGCGGAATGTCCGCCGGCGGCATCGGGTAGTCGCGCAGTCTGTTGGCGCGGACCCAGGCCAGTTGCTGGCCCTCGCGCGCGATCGCCGTGCCTTCCCAGCGGCGGCAGATGTAGAGCGGCATCAGCAGGTGAAAGCTGTCATAGGCGTAGCTGGCAAAGGTCAGCGGCGCCAGGCACGGCTCGCTGACGTCGATGCCGATCTCCTCGTGCAGTTCGCGGATCAGGGTCTGCTCCGGCCGTTCGCCGGGCTCGACCTTGCCGCCGGGAAACTCCCACAGGCCTGCAAGCGCCTTGCCTTCCGGGCGCTGCGCGAGCAGCACGCGCTTGTCGACGTCGACAAGGGCGCAGGCGACAACGAGGGTAAGCTTGATGTCAGCCATGCGCCGTTGTCTCGCTCACGAGCGGTAGTCGCCGTTGATGGCGACATATTCCTTGGTGAGGTCGCAAGTCAGCACGCGGTCGCGGCCCTTGCCGAGGCCAAGCGCGACCTTGATCTGGATCTTCGGGTTCTTCATTACCTCGGACACTTCAGCCTCGTTGTAGGACGGATCGCGCGCGCCGCTCTTGGCAACGCGGATGCCGTTGAACGAGATCGACAGCTTGTCGCGGTTGGCGGGCTCGCCGGCCTTGCCGACGGCCATCACCACGCGGCCCCAATTGGCGTCCTCGCCGGCGATCGCCGTCTTCACCAGGGGCGAGTTCGCGATCGACATCGCGATCCTGCGCGCGGAGACCTTCGTGGTCGCGCCCTCGACGATCACCTCGACCAGCTTGCGGGCGCCTTCACCGTCGCGCGCGACCTGTTCGGCGAGGTCGGCGAGCACTTCGTAAAAGGCCTTGGTGAAGGCTTTCAGCCTGGGATCGCTGGCACGGCTTATCTTCGGCGCACCATGCTCTGCCGCCGCGCCGGTGGCGAATGCGAGCAGGGTGTCCGACGTCGAGGTGTCGCTGTCGATCGTGATGGCGTTGAACGTGTCCTCGACGCCGGTCTTGAGCAGCGACTGCAGCACGGCCGACGACAGCGGCGCATCGGTGAAGACAAAGGACAGCATGGTCGCCATGTCGGGCGCGATCATGCCGGCGCCCTTGGCCATGCCGTTGATGGTGACCCTGGCCTTGCCAAGCTTGACGGTCGCGGTCGCCACCTTCGGGAAGGTGTCGGTGGTCATGATGGCCGTGGCTGCGTCCATCCAGCCGTCCGGCGTGGCAGCCTCTGCCAGCGTCGCCAGCACGCCGTCGAACTTGGTGGCGTCCAGCGGTTCGCCGATCACGCCGGTCGAGGCGAGGAAGACGTCGCCGGTGGCGCAGCCGACGGCCTTCGACGCGATCTGCGCCGTCAATGCCGTCGATTGCTTGCCGGTCTTGCCGGTGAAGGCGTTGGCATTGCCGGAGTTGACGACGAGCGCGCGCGCCTTGCCGCCCTTCAGCCTGGCGCGGCACCATTCAACGGGCGCCGACGGGCACTTCGATTTGGTGAACACGCCGGCGGCCGTGGTGCCCTTGTCCATCACCGCCAGCAGCACGTCGGTACGGCCCTTGTAGCGGATACCGGCGGCGGCGGTCGCAAGCTTCACGCCCGCAATGGCGGGCATCTCAGGGACATCGGTCGGGGCGAGGGGAGAGACGGTTGTGGACATGCGAGCACCTTGTTCGACCAGGTCAACCTTAGCCGGGGCTGCCAACTTGGCCCCAGACATGGAACGGCCGGGCGCTTCGGCCCGGCCATGACGATGGTAGATACTATTGGTCTCGAAGAAGTGACAGCGAATTCTTACTTCTTCGCCGGCGCCATCTTGGAATCCGCGGGCTTGGCGGCATCCGGCTTGGCGGCGGCTTCCGCCGGCTTGTCCATGCGCTCGACCTTGGCAGCCTCGCGCAGCTTGGCGACGTATTCCGCCTGCGCCTTGCGCGTCACATAGGTCTCGATCTGGGCCTTGACCTGCTCGAAGTCGGGCGCCTTGCGGGCGCGCTTTTCCTCGACCTTGATGACGTGCCAGCCGAATTGCGACTTGACGGGGTCGGAGATTTTGCCGGGCTCGAGCGCGAAGGCGACGGTGGAGAATTCCGGCACCATCTGTTCCTTGGTGAAGAAGCCGAGGTCGCCGCCATCGGCAGCGCCGGGATCCTTGGACTTCTTCTTCGCCAGTTCGGCGAAATCGGCGCCCTTCTTCAGTTCTTCGGCGACCGCCTTGGCCTCGTCCTCGGTCTCGACCAGGATGTGGCGGGCGCGGACTTCCATTTCGCCGGTGATCTGCTTGGAGGCCTCTTCATAGACCTTCTTCATGGCTTCTTCGGTGGTCGCCGCCTTGCCCTCGGTGGCCAGCAGGCTGTCCATCAGAAGCCGGCTGCGCGTAAACGCCAGGCGCCTCTTGAAGTCCTCGGAATTCTCGACCTTCTTGTCCTCGGCAGCCTTGGCGACGATCTTCAGGTCGATCAGGAAGGCCAGCACGTTGTCCTTCTTGGTCGCCGGATCCATCTGGGCGAGGCTGGCGCCGAGTTCCTCTTCGGCAAGCGCGACGTCGCTCTGGCGGATCTCCACGCCGTTGACCTTGGCGAGCACGGGATTGTCCTGGGCCCGAACCGGCACGGCGGCCAGAACCGCGGCCAGGCAGCCCGTCGCGGCCAATGCGGCCAGGCCGAAGCGCAGGCCGGTTTTCGTTTCCGGAAACGAGGTGGTCATGCAAAATCCTTGTCTTGAACAGGGGGACGCTCAAAGGCGGCGGGACACTCGCCCAATCACCGGGTCTTGGCAACGCGAAAAGTCTGTCGAAATGATGAATTCCTTGACATATCTCCGTACGTTGACAAGGCGGGGAGCCGGCCATATCTGTGCCGGAACCTATAGACGGCATTAAGCTTATTTCGCTGCGGTTTTTGCCGTCGAACCTTGGATTGCCCGATTCCCACTCATTAGGCGGATGAACCCCGGCTCGGGGCATTTGCCGCAATGTGTCACGGTGAGTTGATGGGCAACGGGGTCTAACACGTCACGGCTGCAACGCAGGTAACGGCAAAGGCAGGAATTGGCATGATCGGCGCGTTCGCCCGCAAGTTTTTCGGTTCCGCCAACGACCGGCGGGTGAAGGGATACCAGTCCCGCGTCAACGCCATCAATGCGCTTGAGCCCGAGGTCGCTGCGCTGTCCGACGAGGCGCTGAAAGCCCGCACCGCCGAATTCCGCCAGCAACTCGCCGACGGCAAGACGCTCGACGACCTCCTGGTTCCGGCCTTCGCCACCGTGCGCGAGGCCGCCAAGCGGACCCTCGGCCAGCGCCATTTCGACGTCCAGCTGATCGGCGGCATGGTGCTGCACGAAGGCGACATCGCCGAGATGAAGACCGGCGAAGGCAAGACGCTGGTGGCGACGCTCGCGGTCTACCTCAATGCGCTGGCCAGCAAGGGCGTCCATGTCGTCACCGTCAACGACTACCTCGCCCGCCGCGACTCCGAATGGATGGGCCAGATCTATAACTTCCTCGGGCTCACCGTCGGCGTGATCGTGCACGGCCTCGACGATGCCGAGCGCAAGGAAGCCTATTCGCGCGACATCACCTACGGCACCAACAACGAATACGGCTTCGACTATCTGCGCGACAACATGAAGTACCGGCTGGAGGACATGGTCCAGCGCAGCCACTTCTACGCCATCGTCGACGAAGTCGATTCGATCCTGATCGACGAGGCGCGCACGCCGCTGATCATCTCCGGCCCGCTCGACGACCGCTCGGATTTCTACAACACCATCGACACCTTCTTCCCCCAGCTCGACAAGACTGATTACGACGTCGACGAGAAGCAGCGCACGGTGACGCTGACCGAAGGCGGCATGGAGAAGCTCGAAACCCTGCTTCGCGATGCCGGCCAGCTCAAGGGCGAATCGCTCTACGACGTCGAGAACGTCTCGGTCGTGCACCACGTCAACCAGGCCCTGCGCGCGCATACGCTGTTCAACCGCGACAAGGACTACATCGTTCGCGACGGCGAAGTGATCATCATCGACGAATTCACCGGCCGCATGATGCAGGGCCGCCGCTATTCGGAAGGGTTGCACCAGGCGCTGGAAGCCAAGGAGCATGTCGCGGTTCAGCCGGAAAACCAGACCCTGGCCTCGATCACGTTCCAGAACTATTTCCGCATGTACGAAAAGCTCGCGGGCATGACCGGCACGGCGTTGACCGAAGCCGACGAATTGTTCGACATCTACAAGCTCGAGGTCGTTGAAATCCCGACCAACGTGCAGGTGGCGCGTCTCGACGAGGACGACGAGGTCTACCGTACCCAGAACGAGAAATACGCCGCAATCCTCGCCGAGATCGAACGCGCCAACAAGCGGCTGCAACCGGTGCTGGTCGGTACCGCCTCGATCGAAAAGTCGGAGGTGCTGGCCGACTACCTCAAAAAGAACGGCTACAAGCAGATCGATTTCGGCTCCGAATCCGGGATGGAGAAGCTCTACGCGGCCGCGCGTGCCGGCAAGCCGGCAAAGCTGTTTGCGGTGTTGAACGCGCGCTTCCACGAACAGGAAGCCTATATCGTCGCCGAAGCCGGCGTGCCCGGGGCGATCACGATCGCGACCAACATGGCCGGCCGCGGCACCGACATCAAGCTCGGCGGCTCGCTCGATATGCGGATCCAGCAGGAGACGGCCAGCATCACCGACGAGGCCGAGAAGGCCAAGAAGATCGAGCAGATCAAGGCCGACATCGAGCGATTCCGCGAGATCGTGCTGAAAGCCGAGGACGTCGTCGAAGTCGAACCCGCCAAGGGCTCAAAGCCGGCCAAGACCATCACCAAACCGGGCGGGCTCTACATCATGGGCTCGGAGCGGCATGAATCCCGCCGTATCGACAACCAGCTGCGCGGCCGTTCCGGCCGCCAGGGCGATCCCGGCCGTTCGAAATTCTTCCTGTCGCTGGAAGACGATTTGATGCGGATTTTCGGATCCGACCGCCTCGACAGCATGCTGCAGCGGCTCGGCCTGCAAGAGGGCGAGGCCATCATCCATCCCTGGATCAACAAGGCGCTGGAGAAGGCGCAGCAGAAGGTCGAAGCCCGCAACTTCGACATCCGCAAGAACCTGCTCAAGTTCGACAACGTCCAGAACGACCAGCGCAAGGTGATCTTCGACCAGCGCATCGACCTGATGAAGGACGAGAGCGTCGCCGAGACCGTCGCCGACATGCGCCATGCTTTCGTCGATGATGTCGTGGCGAAACACGTGCCCGAGCATGCCTATGCCGAGCAGTGGGACGTCGCCGGCCTGAAGGAAGAGCTGAAGCGCGTGCTCGACGTCGACCTGCCGGTCGACGAATGGGCCAAGGAAGAAGGCATCGCCGACGAGGAATTGCTGGCGCGCATCGAGAAGCATGTCGACGAGCATATGGCGGCCAAGGTCGCGCAATGGGGCCCCGACGTGATGCGCTACGTCGAGAAGACCATCCTGCTGCAGACCCTGGACCACCTCTGGCGCGAGCACCTGATCATGCTCGATCACCTGCGCCAGGTGATCGGCCTGCGCGGCTACGGCCAGCGCGATCCCTTGCAGGAATACAAGTCGGAGGCGTTCAGCCTGTTCGAGGCGATGATCGCGCATCTGCGCGAGGCGGTGACGGCGCAACTGATGCGCGTCGAGATCGTGCCGCCGGAAGAACAGCAGCCGGTCCTGCCGCCGATGGAAGCGCACAAGCTCGATCCCAACACGGGTGAGGATGAGATGGCGTTCGCCAACGCCTCGCTGGTGCCGCAGGCCGGCGCGGTCGACCGCGATCCCAAAAGCCCCGCAAGCTGGGGCAAGGTCGGCCGCAACGAGGATTGCCCCTGCGGGAGCGGCAAGAAGTACAAGCACTGCCACGGCAGGTACGCCTGAGCCTCTGCTGACATTGAACGGCAGGCGGACACAGGCGCGACTTCGTGCCGTGCCCCTGCCAGAATTGATTTGAAATCTTGCCTGGAGCCGGGCCGGCTTCCGAATCGTTGAGCTGCGGCCGACGAGCTGCTTGGCTCGTTACGATTCCTGCACAGTCACGAAATTCAAGCTACCTTACCGCTCCGAAGCGGCTGTCGAACGAATTCGGCGGCACGATCGGTGCGGAGCCCGCGACCTGATTCACGGCAGGGGCAGGGGTATCTGGTACCGACGGCTTCAGCGGCGGACGGCTGGCGGCCTGCTTGGTGTCGGGCTTCGGCGCGGTGGTCTTCGGCGCGGATGCTTCCGGACGCGGCGGCTCCGGCCGCTTGGCGACTTCCTTCGGCTTGGAAGGCGGCGTGCTGGCGGTGGCATCGGCCGCGCTGCCGAAGCCGACCTTACGTTTCAGGTTGGAGAACCATCCGTCATTCTCGGCGGCCGGGGCGGCATTGGCGACCCGCGTCGGTGCGGGGGCTGCCTGAGCAGGAGCGGGCGCCGGCGCTGCGGCAAGCTTCGGCGGTTCCGGCGTACCCATCAGCAGGTTCTCGGAGGGCGCCTTGGGCGGATTGACGTGGGAGGGGATGGTCCCGGGGGCGCGCGCCATCAGCGACAGGGAGCCGTCGCCGGCTTCCGAAAGGCCGGTGGTGGCTTCGGGCACCCGTGCCGCGAACACGCGATGCATGCCGCCATCGATGCCGGTGTTGATTCGCGCCACCGGCGTGCCCTTGGCAATCAGCCTCGCGGTCTCGGCGATGTCGGTTGCCTGCTTCTCGCGCACGGCGTCGACGATCTCGTCGGAAACCGCATAGTCCGGGCATTTGGCCGAAGCATCGAACACGAGGTCACGCGTGGCGCCCGGCTTCTTGATCGCGTCGAAGACGTATTTCTTCTCGCAGAAATCGACCTTCGGCTCCTGCCGCGTCACCTCGAAATGATCGTTGCCGTCCTTGATCATCTTCCAGAACGGCATGTTCGGATTGTTGCGATGCTTCGCCATGTTGGCCGGCGTCATCTTGAACGGATAGGCCTGCAACTGGAACGATTTCTGGCCGCCGAAGAAGGACTCGCGGCCGAGCGAATAGATCTCCGCGATCTGCTCGTCGGTCATCGCGTAGCAGCCGCGCGAGGAACAATCGCCGTGTACCATCAGCTGCGAGCCGGTGCGGCCGAGCGCCTTGTCGAACGCGTTCGGGTAGCCGGTGTTGAAGGCGAGATAATAGGCCGACTGCGGATTCATCTGCGCCGGCGAAATCGAATAGAAGCCTTCAGGCGCCTGACGGTCGCCCTCGCGGATTTTGGGACCAAGATCGCCCGACCAGCGGCAGATCGGATAGCTCTTGAGCAGCGCGAACCGGCCCGCGCGGTCCTGCTTCCATATCTCCAGTTCCGCTTCCTGCTTGTAAAGACGAACCAGGATCGGCGACTGCAGGTCCATGTTTTTCGCCGTCATGTCGGCGATCAGTTTCGGCGGGACGGGCTGGTTGGCCTTGGCGTTGTTGGCCAGCGAGAGATCGTCGCCCTTGCAGCCAGCCAGCACCAGACCGGCTGCAAGGGCAGCCGAAGTTGCGAGCGCGCGAACCAGCGAGCGATTGTCCAAAGGCTTAAGCTCCACACCCTCCGGGCAATTCCGCACCCCAAATCACAGCGGCACGCCCTGAAGCCAATGTTTAAAATCTTACCCTTTGCCCCACCGCGCCGCAACCCGAACGGAATGGGTCCGTCAGCCCTGCGGCAGGCATGGTCAACCAAAGCTTAAGGACGTGGTCGGGGCCTAATTAGGGCCAAATCCAACGATCAAGGGAAAAAGAGGACGAGCCTGGGAATACCGCCCCGCGACCTCACAAGGGCGGGGGCGCTTGCGCCGAGCCAGCCCAGGTCAGCTCCAAGACAGCCTTGGTCAGCCGAGCTTGCGCCCGATATCGAGGAATTTCTGCCGCCGCTGCCGGCGGATGCCGTCCGCATCGAGGTTGCGGAGGTCGTTGAAGGCCTCGGCAATGGCGTCACCCGTGGCCGCTATCACCGCAGCCGGATCGCGGTGGGCGCCCCCCGGGGGCTCCTTGAGAATCTGGTCGATCACCCCGAATCGCAGCATGTCCTGCGCGGTGATCTTCATGCTGGTCGCGGCTTCCTGGGCCTTGGTCCCGTCGCGCCACAGGATCGAGGACGCGGCCTCCGGCGAGATCACGCTGTAGATCGCGTGTTCGAACATCAGCACGCGGTTGGCGGTGGTGATCGCGATCGCACCGCCCGACATGCCTTCGCCGGTAATGATCGCGACA
>PNLC01000047.1 GCA_013822885.1 Bradyrhizobium sp. | reverse complement strand
GCCGAGGGCGTCGAGACCCAGGAACAGCTCACCTTCCTATCGGAAGAGGGATGCGACGCCGTGCAGGGCTATTTCCTCGGCAAGCCCTTGCCGATCGGCCAGTACGCCGCACTCGTCGGCCGCAGCGCTGCCAACAATGTGGAAGCCGCGCGCCAACTGGCCCGCGCCTGATTGCCGCTTAGCCGTAGCCGACGCGCGTTTGCGCCGACACGATCTCGTCTCGAAACCGGTATCTTGTCGTCGCGATCATGCCCTAGTGTGGAGAACTTCGATTCTCAACAGTAGCCTTGCGTATGGCGGACTACGATCTTGCGATCATCGGCGGCGGGTTGAACGGCGTCAGCATCGCGCGTGACGCCGCTGGCCGCGGTCTGCGCGTGATCCTGCTGGAGCAGGGTGACCTCGGCGCTGGGGCTTCCTCGGCCTCGCCACGGCTGATCCACGGCGATCTGGAGGGGCTCGAGCGCCGGCATTTCCTGCGTGTCCGTGCTGCGCTTGCGGAGCGCGATGTTTGGCTCAGAATCGCGCCGCACCTGGTACGCCCGATGCGCTTTGCCATTCCCTCCCATTCAGAGGAGCGCGCGCCCTGGCAGTTGCGCTCATGGCTGTTGCTCTACGACCGGCTGGCCGCGCGCAATCGGTTGACGCCTTCCGCCACCCTCGATGTCACCCATCATCCGGTCGGCAACGCGCTGAAGCGGCCGTTCGGCACCGCCTTCGAATATTCCGACTGTGTCGTGGATGATTCCCGCCTGGTGGTGCTGACCGCTGTCGACGCCGCGGCGCGCGGCGCCGTGATCCGTACCGGGGCGCGCTGCACCCGGGCCGAACGCGGCAAGGAGTGGCGGCTGGTGACGAAGGACCGCGGCTTCCGCAAGGTGATCACGGCGCGGGCGGTCGTCAACGCGGCCGGGGCCTGGACGGCATCCGTTGCCGAGACCGTGTTGCGCGTGCCGCCGCCCAACGTCGCCGCTGTCCAGATCAGCCAGATCGTCGTCCGCCGCCTGTTCGACTGCGATAACGTCTATGTATTCCGGAACGGCGACGGCCGGCTGATCTTCGCGAGTCCCTATGAGCGCGATTTCACCCTGATCGGCACCGCCGGTCGTACCTTCAAGGGCGATCCCGCCATCGTCGCGACGGCGGCCGGCGACGTCGCCTATCTCTGCGATGCGGCGAACCGCTATTTCCGCGAGCGGATCGAAGCGGTCGACGTGGTGCGCACGCTTTCCGGGGCCAACATGGTAATGACTCCCGTGAGCCGGCGATCGCAGCGCGATGGCGCGATGAATTTGCACTACCGGCGTGACAAGGCGCCGCTGATCACGATCTTCGGCGGCGACGTCACCACCTCGCGGCTGCGCGCGGAGCGGGCGGTCACGAAGCTCGCGACATTCTATCCGATGTCGGCGCGCTGGACTGGTACGACGCCGCTGCCCGGCGGCGATTTTGCATGGGACCGGTTCGACCACGAGGTCGACGAGGCGCGCGAGCGCTGGCGGTTCCTCGGCGAGGATCAGGCGCGGCGGCTGGTTGCCGCCTACGGTTCGAACGTCAAGGCGATCCTCGGCGATGCCAGAACACGCAGCGATCTCGGTCCAGCCTTTGGACCCGAGCTGACCGGCGCCGAAGTTCGCTATCTCATGCAGAACGAATGGGCGCGGTTTCCGGACGACATTGTGTGGCGGCGATCGAAGCTCGGGCTTACGATGCCGCCGGCGGAAATCGAGGCGTTGTCGGCGTTCATGGCAACGGACGGATGTCGTTAGCCCTTCCACTTTGGCTTGGTCGGATTTGATCATAGAATGCGGGCTCACCTCGGGCCGTGCTCGGACCAGATCTGGGAGATTCGTATGGCCGAATTCATCCTGCTCATGCACGATGATGTCGCTGGCGTTCTTGACAGCGCCTGGGAGCCTTACCTGAAACGCCTGCAGGCGAGCGGCTCGTTCGAGGGCGGCAGCGCGATCGGCGATGGAATTTGTGTGCGCAAGCACGGAGCAGTTCCGCCGATCACCGCGCATCTCGTCGGATACATTCGCGTCAACGCGGACAGCCTCGATCACGCGAGGTCGCTCCTGACTGGCAATCCGCACTTCGAGGCAGGCGGGACAGTCGAAATACGTCACATGCCCCGGACGAGTTGACGTCCGGCGTACTCCCCGAACGGCATGCCCGGCCATTCAGAAATCGAGCTTGTCGCGGACGGCTTCGATGCCTGCCTTGGCGCAGGCTTCGTCAGCGTCGCCGCCGGGGGCGCCGGAGACACCGACACCTCCGAGCAGCGAGCCGCCGGCTTCGACCGTCAGCCCGCCGCCAATGACGACGGCGCCGGGCAGATGGCGAATTCCGGCCTGCATCATCCCGGGCTGGCTGATGGCTGCGAGTTCGGTCGTGCTGGTGCGAAAGCTTGCTGCGGTCCATGCCTTGCCGGTAGCGGTCGAAACCGTGTGGGGGCCGGCAAAGCGGTCGCGCAGCAGCACCTGTGTGACGCCGAAGCGATCGACCACGGCAACCGTCACCTGAAAGCCGCGCTTGCGGCAATCGGCCAGCGTTGCCTTTGCCAGATCCTGCGCCAGTTCGGGGCTCAGCGACTTGTAGGTCACGAGCGCTTCCTGGGCGGCAGCCGGGGCGGCGAGCAGGCAAGAGATCGCTGTCACGGTCAGCAGATTGCGAACGATCATGAATGTTCCTCCGTGAACGTTCTTGCCGCGCAATGGCGGATTTTCAGCCTTGAACCTTACCAGAGCGGGAGCGGCGGCATCCATAATATTGTGGCTCGCGGCTCGCGAGGCGTTGAGCGGAGGCCGATCCGCCGCTAGCGTGCGGCCACGATCATACTGGCAGGTGGCATGACCGAGGAATCGCCGGAAATCTACGCACCGCAAGCGAATTTGCCTGCAATGCCGGCCGACGTGCCGCTGCTCCGCATCGAGGGCGTCTCCAAGTCGTTCGGCAATTTTCGCGCCGTGGACCGGCTCTCGCTCGACATCGCCGCCGGCGAGTTTTTCGCGCTGCTGGGACCGAGCGGCTGCGGCAAGACCACGCTGCTGCGGATGCTCGCCGGTTTCGAGACGGCGGATGGGGGCCGCATCCTGCTCGGTGGCCGCGATATCGCGCCGGTGCTGCCGCATGAGCGGCCCGTCAACATGATGTTCCAGAACTACGCGCTGTTTCCGCATCTCGACGTGCGCGACAACATCGCCTTCGGGCTGAAACGCGCCGGCCTGCCGCGCGCCGACATCGACAGCCGCGTTGCCGAGATGGTGGCGCTGGTGAAGCTCGAAGGCATGGAGAAGCGCAAGCCCGATCAGCTTTCCGGCGGTCAGAAGCAGCGCGTGGCGCTGGCGCGCTCGCTGGCGCGGCGGCCGAAGATCCTGCTGCTCGACGAACCGCTGGCCGCACTCGACAGGAAGCTGCGCGAGAGCACGCAACTCGAGTTAATGGAGCTGCAGCGCCGCCTCGGCATGACCTTCATCGTCGTTACCCACGACCAGGAGGAGGCGATGACGATGGCGAATCGTATCGGCGTGATGAACGGCGGCCGGCTCGAACAGGTCGCGAGCCCGCGCGACCTCTACGAGGCGCCGCAGTCGCGCTGGGTTGCCGAGTTCGTCGGCGACGTCAACCTGTTCGACGGCGAGGTCGCTTCGCGCGAGCATAGTCGCATCACGGTATCGACGAGCGGGGGCGCAGCTCTGGCGGTGGCGGAGCCACGCAATGTTTCTGTCGGCACCGCGGTCTCGGTCGCCATTCGTCCCGAGAAGGTGAAGCTCTCGCGCCGCGGACCGGGATCGGATGCCGTCAGTTCGCAATTGATCAACCGTCTCGAAGGCGAGGTCACTGACGTCAGCTATCTCGGCGGCCTGACGGTGTACAAGGTCAAGCTCGATTCCGGTGCGGTTGTGCGTTCGTCGATCGCCAACACCGTGCGGCTCGACAGGGATACCTACAGCGTGGGCCAGCGCGTGGTGGCGTGGTTCACCCCCGACGATTGCGTGGTGCTGCAACGATGAGCGCGCGACGCATCTTCGCGCAGCCGGCGCGATACGCCGCGATCGCGCCGTATCTGTGGATGGTGCTGTTCTTCCTGCTGCCGTTCGGCTTCGTGCTGAAGATCAGCCTGTCGCAGACCGCGATTGCCCAGCCGCCCTATGTGCCCCTGTTCGATCTCACGGAAGGGTGGGAGGCGGTCAAGGCGGCGTTCGCGCAATTGTCGCTGGATAATTTCAGGCTGCTGGTTTCCGACAATCTTTACATCAGCTCATATCTGCGCAGCCTCTTTGTCGCCGTGACCTCGACATTGATTCTGCTCGTGATCGGTTATCCCATCGCCTACGGCATGGCGCGGCTGCCGCGGCGCTGGCAGCCGGTCGCCATGATGCTGGTGATCGTGCCGTTCTGGACCTCGTTCCTGATCCGCATCTATGCCTGGATCAACATCCTGCAGCATGACGGTTTGCTGAACAAGATTCTGCTCGCCTTGCACCTGGTCTCGACACCGGTGGTGTGGCTATCGACTGACAGCGCGATGTATATCGGCATCGTCTATTCCTATCTGCCGTTCATGATCCTGCCGCTCTATGCGACGCTCGCCAGGATGGACGCCTCGCTGCTGGAAGCCGCAAGCGATCTGGGCTCGTCGCCCCGGCAGGCGTTCTGGCTGGTGACGTTTCCGCTGTCGCTGCCGGGCGTCGGCGCCGGTGCGCTGCTGTGCTTCATCCCGATCGTCGGCGAGTTCGTGATACCTGATCTTCTGGCCGGCTCCGGGTCGATGATGATCGGGCAGACGCTGTGGCTGGAGTTTTTCACCAACAAGGATTGGCCGGTGGCGTCGGCCGCTGCGATCGCGTTGCTGGTGCTGCTGGTGCCGCCGTTGCTGCTGTATGACCGGCTGCAGCGCCGCACGCTGGGAGCGGCGGGCTGATGGCGCGCAAGGTCAACAGCCTGTCGCCGTTCAACGTCACCTCGCTGGCGCTCGGGCTCGCATTCCTCTATCTGCCGATCATCATCCTGGTCATCTATTCGTTCAATGACTCGCGGCTGGTAACGGTGTGGGGCGGCTGGTCGCTGCGCTGGTATCGCGAGTTCTTCAACGACCGCGCGATGCTCGACGCCGCCTGGATGAGCCTACGTGTCGCCGCCGTATCGGCGACCATCGCGACGCTGCTCGGCACGATGGCGGCGGTCGCGCTGGTGCGCGGCGAGCGCTTCAGGGGACGCCCGCTGTTCTCCGGCATGCTCTATGCGCCGCTGGTCATGCCGGAGGTGATCTCGGGGCTGTCGCTGTTGCTGCTGTTCGTGGCGCTGAACGCCGAGCGCGGCTTCTGGACGGTGTCCATCGCGCACACGACGCTGACGATGTGCTTCGTCACCGTCGTGGTGCAGTCGCGCCTCGCTTCGCTCGACCGCAGCCTCGAGGAGGCGGCGATGGATCTCGGCTGCGATCCGGTGCGGGCGTTCCTTTCCGTGACGCTGCCGCTGATCGTTCCGGCGATCGCGGCCGGCTGGATGCTGGCGTTCACGCTGTCGCTCGATGATGTCGTGATCGCCAGTTTCACCACCGGGCCAGGCTCGGCGACGCTGCCGATCCGGATCTATTCCGAGGTGCGGCTCGGCGTGAAGCCCGAAATCAATGCGATCAGCACCATGGTGATCGCGTTCATTGCGGTGGTGATCGTGATCGCCTCGCTCGCCTCGAAACTGTCCAGCTCGCAAGGCGAGAGTGCGGCGCCGCTGTAGTTCTCCCGTCATGGCGAGGAACGCCAGCGACGAAACAATCCATACTTTCGCTCGCAGTGACATGGATTGCTTCTGCCTTCGCTAAAAGCTACGGCGGACAAGTCGCTCCGCTCGCAATGACGGTGGATACAGTTTCGCCTTCTCGCGGCGCGATGCGTCCGAGGTGTGCATGAACTTTGTCCCTCGAAGTTGGAGGGAGCAGGGAATGCCGGGTGCACGCTGCACCCGCGGTCTCGTGTGCAAATAGTGCGTAGAAAGACGCACACGAGCATACAGGTACAGTCGGAACACTCCGGCATTCCCTGCGCAATGGCCTTACGGCTTATGCCGCGCTCTCCCCGGAGACGAATTCGTCTTGCCTCCGTCGTTGGCGAATTAGCGGTTCATGAAAGCCCGGTCGGGCTGCGCAAACCTCCGCACAACTTGGCACCAGCCACGGGTGTCAGGACCACACGGTTTTGCCGTACGCGACAACGTCATTCGTCCTGCGCGCTGTGACCGCTCACGGATAAACCGCCCTGCGAACACACCTCACGCGCCCGACGCTGCCGCGTCCACCACATCCCATCCCAACGTTCGTGACGATCGCGATACGCCCCTCGTGGAGAGGATGAGACGGGGCAATTATGGAGCTGATTTGGGGGAAACCGGAAGGGGAATATTTTTTGCGATGAGGCTGGACCGGTGGAATCGGATTGATTTGGCTCGAGAAATTCGTGTTTTGGCGCAGGGTCATGAGCCCAACGATATGGGGCATGAAGATGACGCTGACCGGCTTCGGGCGCGCGCTGCCGCCTTTCATGATCGAAAGATTTCGCCTTATGTTGTTGTCCAATCGAGAGAAGAGGAAATCCCATGGAACTGAAACTTCATCACGTGAACTATGCGACCAAGGATGTTGGCGCGCTCGCGGAATTTTACCGAACCATGTTCAATTTGAAACCGGTGCCGGGCAACGAGGATGCGCGGATCACGTCGCAGGGCTACGATCGTAAAGTCGAGTTTCTCACCGATGGCACGACTGAGTTTCACATCGCGCCGCAGGATCTCGGCGTCGCATTCCGAACCAGGCAGAGTCTTAATCCAGTCGATCGCGGTCACATCGCGTTTCGTACGGATGACATCGAGGCGTTCAAGGCCATGCTCAGGGAGAAAAATATTCAGTTCGCCGACTACGGCGTCTGGGCCATGAATGGCTGGTATCAGATTTTCCTGCAGGATCCAGACGGCACGATCGTGGAAGTGCACCAGACTGATTACAAGGCGCCCAAGGGATAGTCGCACCTGTCTGTAGAAGCTTCCAGACAATGGGCCGCTCACTGCCGACGTTCTCGGCTACTTCCACCGGAGTTACATGATGCGCATCGGCTGTCTCGGCGTCGGCAACATGGGCCAACCAATGGCGGGGAAGTTGCTCGACGCGGCCACGAACTCTGGGTCTTTGACGTCCGCGAGGACGCCATGCTCCCGCTGCTCGAACGGCAGGCGCGGCGAACGATCTCGGCCAAGGAGCTGGCGGATACGTGCGACACGATCATTGTCTCGCTGCCGACACTGGAGAGTTTTCGCCGTGCGCTTTCCGGACCCGACGGCTTGCTCGCGGGGAAGGCGATCAAAACGCTGGTCAATACCTGCACGGTCGGCGTGCCTTTTGTCCGCGAGATCGAGTCAGAATGCGCAGCGGCCGACGTCACGGTGATCGATGTCCCGATCAGCGGCGGCGTCGCGGGCGCCAGGGCCGGCACGCTGGCCATGATGGTTTCCGGAAATCCGGCCAAAGTTGCTGAACTGATGCCGGTGTTCCAGCAATGGGGCAAGACGATCGTCGTCGCCGGTGACAGGCCGGGAGCTGCGCAGATCATGAAGCTGACCAATAACATGCTCTGTGCCGTCGCTCTTGTCGCTACGTCAGAGGCGATGACGATGTCGGGCAAGGCAGGCATTCCAGACGACGCCATGCTGGAAGTTCTCAACAACGGAACCGGCCGCAACTTTGCGACCATGCACCTTTTCCCCGAAGCCGTGCTGCCACGCACGTTCGACTTTGGCGCAACCATCGAAGATACTCATGAAGGACGTCGACCTCGCCATTGAGCAAGGCGAAGAACTTGGCGTTCCGATGTGGGTGAGCCAGGCAGTGCGGCTCGTGCTGAAGCACGGCGTCTTTCAGGGCCGCGCACAGCAGGACATGTCGCGGATCGTCCAGATCATCGAGGACGGGACGCGCAAAAGCTGATCACACGGCGTTCCACGGCCTTCAATTCTTGCAAGCAGATCGCGGCCGGCTCCGTTGACGCCGTCGCGCAAAGATACGACATATCCCGCACCGCCGACCGAGGTCACTGCCCAGGAGCAAGATATGGACGCGCCATCACACACCGATCCCGCCATTGTGCGTCCTGACACCGATGTCCTGCACTGGCTGACCAACGAAACGCGCGATGAGCGGTTCATCGACAATATCTTCGCTGAGCTATGCAACCGGCTCCAGCGGGCGGGCATTCCGGTCAAGCGGGCGACGCTTCATATCCTGATCTACCATCCGCAGTGGCTTGGGGCCCGGATGATGTGGGCCGACGGGATGCGCGAGGCGGTGATCGAGGGCGTCGACTACGATGTCGGGGAGCGGTCCGAATATATCGGCAGTCCCGCCAATGAAATCCACGACGGCGCCACCGAGGTGCGGGAGAATCTCGAACGCGATCCCTCGCTGGGGCGCAAGCACGCCGTTTATGACGAGATGCGGGCGAAAGGCCTGACCGATTATGTGGCTTGGCCGCTGTACCACACGCTCGGCAAGCAGCATCTCGTGACCTTTGCGACCGACCTGCCCGGCGGCTTCGAGGACACGCACCTCGCCGGCCTGTCGAGGCTGTTGCCGATTCTCGCGCTGGTCAGCGAAATCCGGATGAAGAACCGGCTGGCCCGAACGCTGCTCGAAACCTATGTCGGCTCGCACGCCAGCGAACTCATTCTGGCCGGCGCCACCCGGCGCGGCAGCGGGACGACGGTTCGCGCCGCCATCATGATCTGCGATCTGCGTGATTTCACAGGGATTTCCGACAACTGGCCGCGCGATGACGTCATCGAGCTTCTGAACGGCTATTTCGACGCGATGTCGGAGCCGATCGCGCGGCATGGCGGAGAAATACTGAAATTCATCGGTGACGGCCTGCTCGCGATTTTTCCGCTCAGCCAGCCACAGGCCTGCGCAAATCTGCTGCATGCGGTGGCAGAAGCCCGTCAGGCCATGATTGCCCTGAACGAAAAGAACGGTGAAACCGGCCGTGCGCCGCTGAACTACGGCATCGGTATCCACGTCGGCGACGTCATGTACGGCAACATCGGATCGCGCAGCCGGCTCGACTTCACCGTCATCGGTCCGGCGGTCAACATGGCGTCGCGTCTCGAATCCCTCACAAAGCAGTTGGGCCGAACTGTGCTGCTGTCCCGCGCGTTCGCCGACTTCGTCGAACGCGATTTCGATCTCGAACACGTCGGCGAACATCCGGTGCGCGGTTTCAACAGTCCGATCGAGCTGTTCGCGTATCACGGCTGAGACGTACCCGGATGTCACCGCGCTGATCCGAGCGACGCCCGCGGCGTTTGCTCCGAGGGAATCGAGCGTCCGATCCGTAGTTTCGCGGGAAGTGCCGCGTTGGTTCCGCGGCCTTCACGGCGCAGTCACAGGCTTTTCATTCCTTCATTCTCGGGCAAGGGATGCAATTTGGCTCGATGGCCCCAATCTTGCTAATTGAAATGATGTTCGACATCGCATAATCGGCACGTCCTCCAATTTGGGTTTGAAGCAAAATGGGTGAAGTTATCAGGTTCGTTCCAAAGTCCGAGCTCGAGCGGGCCCGGCTGATTCGGGAAGCTCGCGCCATCTACGAGAGTATATTCCCGACGGAAGCGCCGATCAGCGAAGAGCAGGAATCCAGCGAGTAGCCGTTCGCCAAAACCACAGCCTATTGGGCGCTCGAAACCATGATTGTTTGCCGCAGCACCTGGCACTGCTGGTCCGACGTCAGGAAGGCGATGTCAGAAGCATCGCGGCCGCTGCCGATCCTGACGATGCCTTCGATCGGCGCAAGCCGGGTCGGGTCGATCAGCCACCAGGTGTTCTCGAGATACACCTCGAAGATGGCGTGAAAATCCGGTGGCTCCAGTTGAAGCGCGTAGGCGCTGACGGCGCGGGCGGGAATGCCCAGCGCGCGCGATAGCGTGATGCCCAGATGCGTGAAATCGCGGCACACGCCCGCGCGGTCCACGAACGTGCGCTCCGCGGTCGTCTCGGCGTTGCTGACGCCCGGCACATAGTCGACGTGGCGGTGAATCCATTCGAGGATGGCCATCACCCGCGCCACGCCGTCGCCGGCCCCGCCGAATTCGCGCTGGGCAAACCGCATGAACTTGTCCGACGGACAGAAACGGCTGGGCAGCAGGAACGCAAGCACGTCGTTGGGCAGGTCCGACCACACATGCTGGCGACCGGACGTCGGCAGGAGCTGACGCTGATGGTTCTCGACCACCGCCTGATAAAGGATCGTCACGTCGCCCGAAAACGCGGCGCGTATGCTGCGGTCCCCATGCGGCGTTTTGTCGGACAGCACCTGGACCTGCGGCTGAATGTCCAGCGATTCCGACAGGATGGTTTGATCGCTCGATTGCGACGCCTCGATGTTGGCAATGACCTGCGTCGATGGCGCAAAGCTGTAGGCCAGTTCGGCCTTGATCGCGAGTTTCATGAAGTCCTCCTGCGGGATTCTGGCGGGCGTTGCTGTGCAAGACTCACGCCGCTGCCATGGAACCAAAGGAACCCGAACAAGTTTCATCTCCAGTCAAACATCGAACGGAGGCGATCATGGGTTTCGGAAAAGGTGCGTTGCTCTGGCTTATCGGCATTCCGCTGCCGATCATTCTGCTCCTCGCGATCTTCATGAATCGCTGAGGAAGCGGTTGTGCAACTGCGCCCGGCGGATCGACGGTCATGAGCAAGCAAGGCATCGAAGCGGGAAGCTGAGTTCGATGGAACCCGGCTTCGCCCAAGCTGTTGCCCTCGGTGAGCAGACACATAATTCGAACTGAACCGCCCCTGCCTCGCGGGGGCTTTTTTTATTGGAGGGATCACCATGGCCAGAAAGCCGAAGCTGCTGAGCGAGCTTTTTCACGACACGCTCAAGGATGTCTATTTCGCCGAGAACAGAATCCTGAAGACATTGCCGAAGATGGCGAAGGCCGCGCATTCGAAGGATCTGAAGGCGGCGTTCGTCAAACACGAGAAGGAGACGCGGGGGCAGGTGAAGCGGCTCGAACAGGTGTTCAAGATTTTCGGCAAGAAGCCGCAGGCCAAGAAGTGTGAAGCCATCATGGGCATCACCAAGGAGGGCGCCGAGATCATGGCGGACTACAAGGGAATGCCGGCCCTCGATGCCGGCCTCGCCGCCGCGGCGCAGGCCGTCGAGCATTATGAAATATCCCGCTACGGTACGCTGAGGACCTGGGCGCAGGAACTCGGCATGCCGGAGGCCGCGGCTCTGTTGGAGGCAACCCTCAAGGAAGAGAAAGCCACGGACGCCGCATTGACCAGTCTGGCCAAGGCTGTGGTCAATGTCGAAGCCGAGGCCGCGCTTTAGGCCGCCAGCGCGAGGCCGCCGCAGCGGCGGCCTCGCCGCACAGGTTCTGCGATAGTTCGGTTTCGAGTAGCGGTGAACATCATGGACTCACTCAACTTCTTGGCCCACAATATCCCATATCGTTTCCAGCCACAGAGATAGGTCGTTGAAAGCGGCGTTGCATAGTGCTGAGGAGTATCGCCTGGCCGCCTTGCGGAGCTACGGCATTCTCGATACGCCTCGCGAGGCCGATTTCGATGACGTCGTTAAGGTAGCTGCCGCGATCTGCGGGACGCCGATTTCCGTCATCAATCTCATCGATCATGGCCGCCAATGGTTCAAGGCGGAGGTCGGGCTTGGTGTGCGCGAGACGCCGATCGACAGCTCGATCTGCGCCCATGCCATCCTGCAGCCGGGCCTGTTTATCGTCCCGGATACGACGCTGGATCCGCGCTTCGCAGACAACCCGTTGGTGATGGGTAAGCCTCACTTGCGGTTTTATGCGGGTGCGCTGCTGGAGACGCCGGAAGGCTTTCCGCTCGGCACGGTCTGCGTGCTCGACTACAAGCCGCGTGAGCTGGACGAGACCCAGAAGGCGTTTCTGCGGCTGATGGCCAGCCAGGTCATGAAGCTGCTTGAACTGCGCCGGATCATCGCGGGCGAACGCGCCGCCCGGCTTCAGGCCGAGGAACTGGTCAGGGAAAACGCGACGCTGATCCGGGAAGGCGATCATCGCGTCATGAATTCATTGCAACTCGTGCAATCCGTCTTGAGCCTGCAAAGCCGCAATGCGACCAGCCCGGAAACAAAGGCGCAACTCGACATGGCCAGCAACCGCGTGCTGGCCATTGCAACCGTTCACAAGCAACTGCATCTGACCGGGAGCCTCGAAGAGATCGACTTCGACGCCTTCCTGCATCGCCTGAGCGAAAGCCTGAAGAGCACGGCACCGCCGCAAATCACCGCGATCAAGGTGACCGCGGAAAACGCCAAGCTGCGTTCCGATCTGGCAAGCGGCATGGGCATGCTGGTGGCCGAACTCGTCACCAACAGCTTCAAGCATGCCTATGCCGACGGGCAGCACGGGATCGTCGCGGTGGACTTCAGGCAGACCGCGAACGGATGGGGTCTCGAGGTCTCGGACCAGGGAAAGGGGTTGCCGGCTGGATTCGATATCGATCGCAGCAAGGGTGTTGGAATGCAGGTCGTCAAAGCGTTCGTGCGGCGGCTGAATGCAAAGCTGGAGGTTTCCTCCCGTCCGGGCCGCACCGTGTTCCGGATTAGCAGTATTGGTTAGCGGCGAAGCCAGCGGTCGCTAACCCTTCTTCGGTGACCAGCCATAGGCCCTGGCGCAGGCTCCGCCCATCAGCATCGCGCGCTCGCTGTCGCTCAGGCGGTCCGTCCTGAGGAACGGCTCGACGCCCTGCTCGTAGTTGAGCACGGCGAACGTTCGCGTCCAGTCCGTGCCCCACAGGCAGCGATCGAAACCCCAGGCATCGAAGATGCGGGCAAGCGGATCCCAGATGTCGGGATAAGGATACGGCTCGCGCGACAGCGTGCAGGCGCCGCTGACCTTGATCGCGGCGTTCGGGCGGCTGGCGAGTTCCAGCACTCGGGGAAGAACGGCCCAGGGCTCGGGCGGCGCCGGCGGCACGCGCGGTTGCAGGATGCCCATATGATCGATGATGAAACGGGTGTCGGGATGGCGATCGACCAGAGCGATGCCCGCATCCAGATTGTCCCAGCAATGGATGTTGACCGGAAAATCATGGCGAACCGCCGCGCGCGTGATGCGGTCGAGAGCGGGGTCATCGGGCGCGCGGTTCGCATCCTTCGTCAGCCAGATGCGGATGGCGACTGCGCCCGGCGTCTTCTTCCATTCCGCGATCACGTCTTCGACGGCGGGATCGTCGGGATCGACCGGCTTGATGATGGCGAGCCGGCCGGGATGCGCGCGCTGCACTTCGACGGCGTAGCTGGCGTCGTACCGGTACAATGAGAAGGCCGAGATGAAGATCGCGCCATCGACGCCGACCTTGTCCATCGCCGCCACCATCTCGTCGCCGGTGACGTGAGCCGGCCAGTTCGGCACGCTGCGCCAGGGCCGCTTCGGCGTGTTCGCCTCATAGGCGTGGACCTGGGAATCGATGATCATCATCGGAGCAGCCCCTTGTGCAGCGATCAGGTTGTTCAAGCTACAGCTTCGATGGCTTTGCCATTGACGCGGGTCTCGTACTTCAGATTGTCGACGGTAACGTGGGTATCGTACCAGGCAAGGCGAGGCCGGACCCCAAAGCGCTCGGTCAATTGCGCCACGCGCTCTTCCGTAAACCAGGCTTCCGCTGACTGGCGGCTGTCCCAGAGATAAACGCCGCCGGTGCCGCTCTCGCCGTTCAGATAGTCCTTTCGGATCAATCCTTTCCTCGCGAGGCCGCGATAGGTCGGCGCGGTCGACGTGCCGCCTTTGATGGCCTGTTCCTCGGAGCGCTTCGGCAGATCGAACTGAACGACAACGATGCAGTTGGTCATGGATGCTTGCTCCCGTCATTATGATTATGTCGAAGGTATCATGCGGTGAATTCGGGCAACTGGTCAAAGGCTGAGCGCGCGGCGATGACCGCTTCAGGCGCAACGCTGACATTCGTGCGCGCTGCAGAAGAACAATCGACCGGAGATCGCTTCGCTCATCCAGGGTATGTGCGCGCACAATTCCATATTCCGCAGGCGCTTGCGTCGATCGGCTGGATCAAGGATTGAGGTGGCGGATGTCGTGGAGCCAGCCATCGGGCGGGCATTCGCGCTACCCGGGTTACGCTTGCAGTTGGCGTCAGCAACTTCGCGCAAACCGAGAGAACATTCAGCGTAGCTTTTGCAATCGCAAGAAGAATTGCCGCTAAAGTTCTACATCAGACGCCTGATGGCGGAGGCGCAGATGAATGCAAGCTTTCTGTCTGCAATGAACCATATAGGTGTCGGGTTACTGAATTGGAAACTTCGGGATTCGTTTGCCGCACTGCGGTGCGCTACTGCTTGCGCAGCAAGTCGTCCGCGTGCGCCAACGATCGCGCAAACGCGAGCGCGAAAATATGCGCCGTAATTGTACGGGATCAGAGGAGTGACAACCGGATGCTGCCTCGCTCATCCGAACTGCGCTTGCTTCAAAACGAGTTGGCCAACTCGATCTCTGCCTTCAGCGCCGCAATTCGGCGCTCGGCCTCTTCTGCCGTTAGATTCTTCTCGAACAGTTTGGGCTGATAGGCCTCGGCGCTGAGTGTGCGCAGCGTCGCCAGCTGGCGGGGTGTCATCGGCGCATCGAG
>PNLC01000046.1 GCA_013822885.1 Bradyrhizobium sp. | reverse complement strand
CTGGTCGGGCAGGCGGGGCATCGGGAACTCCAAAGATTCTTTGCATCTGGCTGCAGTCTTAACTTGAAATTTGTTCTTTATTTGTTCTTATAGGGTTCAACCGCAGCGAGGTGACCCATGGACAACAAATTGAACGAAATCCGTAGGAAAATCAGGTTCTTGCGCGCCGAGATGCTGGGCGCCGAGGATAATGTCCGCAAACGGGTCAACCGGGGCGAGGACTGCGCGGAGGACGCGATGCATGTGATGGCCATGCGGGTGGTGATGCTCGGTCTCATCGCGGAGCGTAACCGGCTCGGCGGAGAAGAACGGCTGCTCAATGTCGACGAACGGCTGACGATGGATTGCCGCGCCGCGGGCAGGAAGCGCTCGAACGGGGCGCTTGAACGCCGTGACCGATGATCCGGTCCGGGCGCTGCGCCGGCAGATCGTCGAACTGGAGGCGGTCGCTCGCCAGTTAAGTCAGGCCGGCCTGGACAGCGCGCGGGCGCAGCTCCTGCTCTCGCGCAAGCGGGCGGAGCTCGAAGACTTCATCAACAGGGGCCAGCGATGCCAGCACCGCTCAAATGGTACGACCGCGAAGCGGACAACCCGCCATGGATAAAGGCCCTGGCGGAGGTCCGCATCAGGGCGACGCGGGAGGGGTGGTGCCACATGCACGTCCAGGCGATCATTGTCGCCATCGATCAATACGCCGAGGCCGCGCTGGGCAACCGCAGTTACTTTCTCAACAAGCCGTACGGCATCGGCGACAGCCGCCACGACAACATTCCCTGAAGGTCGCGCCCCACCCGAACGGGTGTAGCCGATATCATGTCCACCCTCCGAACGATTGCGCCCCGAATTGACGACTCGGCTTTTTCGCTTGCCGGGGCGACATTCCCTGCATGCGGGAGGCGTCCGTCCAGTCGGCGCGAAGCGATTTCGGTGGGGCAACAGCGATGAATTATTGGAATGCGTTGGACCACCCCGTTCCCGGCGTCCATCTCGGCCAAATGAATTTGTCCGGACACAATGCGCCGGTTTCGTCATTGCCTTCCGGGAATGCGTGGCCAGGCTTCGCGGCCAATACCGGACATAACAGCGCCGGCAATGGCGGCAATGGCCATTTTTCCGGGAGCATGATCCACTCTAGCTACGCTTCGTTCGAGCCGCTCAACGTGGCGCAGGCCGGCTATCACTCGGCAGCGGGTGCCTATCAGACCAACGTCGTCTATCTCGATCAATCCGCGACCCAGGTCGCGGGTGTCGGCGGCGATGGCGGCAACGGCAATACCGCGTCAGGCGGAAATGTCAGCGCGTTCGGATCCGTCCATGGCGGGCTCAGTAGCGGTCACAACAGCGCCGGCAATGGCGGCGATGGCACCTTTTCGGGGTCGCTCGTGCATGCGCCCGTCGTGGTCTATGCCCCGGTCAACGTCGCCGTGGCCGGCGCCAATTCGACAGCCGAGGCCCACCAGACGAATGTCGTCCATTTCGATCAATCCGCGACGCAGATGGCGGGAATTGGCGGCGATGGCGGCAACGGCAATACCGCATCGGGCGGGCATGTCAGCGCGTTCGGACCCGTCCCCGGCGTCTTCCCTGTCGCTGCCGGTACCGGCGACAACAGCGCCGGCAATGGCGGCGACGGACAGGCCTATGGCGGCATCGTTCACGCGACGTTTGCGTTCTACTACCCGATCAACATCGCGGTGGCCGGATATAACTCGACGGCGTACGCCGGGCAGACCAACGACGTGACGATCGATCAATCCGCGCATCAGATGGCCGGCGTCGGCGGCGACGGTGGCAACGGCAATGCCGCGACTGGCGGAAGCGCCGATCTATTCGCTTCCATCTTCGACCTGATCGGCTCCGACACGATCGCGACCGGCCACAACAGCGCCGGCAATGGCGGCAATGGCCATTTCGAAGGCAGCCTCGTCGACATTGATATCGCGATCTACGCCCCGATCAACATTGCGGTGGCCGGCTACAATTCGACCGCCGAGGCAACCCAGAGCAACCACGTCCTGCTGGATCAGAGCGCCACCCAGATCGCCGGCGTCGGCGGTGACGGCGGCCATGGCAACGCTGCGTATGGCGGCGATCTGGCCATGCAACTGTTGTCGGACCTTCACCTGCTGGATCATCTTGCCTGACGCCATTTCCGCTTCGATCGAATTGAAACGGCGCTGCACGTTCTCATTATGACGCGCCATCCCGGCGCGCACCCTCCATTTCTCCTGAAATCGTTGAACAGCATTGGCGCTGCCTGGATCCGCTCGCGGCGAGACGCCAGCATTTCGGGCGTACACCTTGCTTCGGATGGCATCACCTTTGGCGGCTAGACCGATCCGGTAGCGAAATCCAAGATCGCTGCCGTCCACATTGGGACGACAGTGTGCAAACCAGACCAGGGAGACTCACATGGGCAAGGCATCATTTCCTTCCGACACGATCATGTTCAAGGCATCGACCGGCGGCAACGGCGCAGGCAACGGTGGCGACGGTCACAACTCGGGCATGATCGTCAGCAACCCGAGCATCAAGTTCGACCCGACCAACAAGGCCGAGGGCGCCGACGTCAACGTCAAGAACGGCGATCACGTTGGCCAGAAGGCCTACTGGGACGCCGGCGGCGCGAATGCGAAGGCGGAGAAGTATGCCAAGGCGGAGGGCGGAAAGGCCTATTCGAACGGCGACCAGAAGTCCGACAGCGGCCATAACAAGTCCGACGTCGAAGCCAACACCAAGGCCTACCAGGAGAACTGGCTCGCTGCAGACCAGAGCCAGACCGTGATGGCCGGCGTCGGCGGCGACGGCGGCAACCATAACAAGGCGGAAGGTGGCGACATCCACTTCAAGGCCAGCATCGAATCCGCCAACCTGAACGACGCCTTCAACGACTCCAAGTATTTCCATATCGACGATTCATTGTTGAGCTGATCGATACGTATGAGGGGTGGACCGGCGGCACCATTGCCGCCGGTTCTCAATTCGTCACGCAGCCAGCGAACAATGGCGCGGAAGTTTTTAAGCTTCAGATCTTTGGCAAAACCGCAATGCTGATGCCACCGCTCCAGCTGCAGACGATGTCGTCGCCGCAGACGCCGTTGCAGTCGGCGTTGCGGGCCTGCGTGGGGTCGTTCGCACTCGTTTTCGTCTATAGCTGCAGCTACAATCTCCTGCTTCTCGCGCCCTCCATTTATCTGCTCCAGATCTACGATCGCGTGCTGTCGAGCCGCAGCGGCCACACGCTGCTGATGCTGACCATCATCGTCGCGTTCACCGTCGTGATCGGCGGCGTGCTCGATGCGCTGCGCCGCGCCGCGCTGGGCCGGATGGGCGAGTGGCTCGAACAGGAACTGCATCCCGCAGCACTCTCCGCGTGCCTCAAATGCGCCCATGCCGACCGGGCGCGGGCATCGGATGCCTATCGCGATCTTGGAATGTTGCGTCAACTCGCCCAGTCCGGGGCGTGCTCGACCTTGTTCGACGCGCTCTGGACGCCGCTCTTCCTCGGCGTTCTCTTTCTCGTGCATCCCCTGCTGGGCGTGATCGGCGTGCTCAGCGTGCTTTTTCTGCTGGGTCTCGGGCTTGTCGAAGAACGGCTGACGGAAGCGCCGATGGTGCGGTCGGCCGGCGCGCTGTCGAGGAGCCAGGGCTGGTTCGGCACGGCGATCGGAAACCTGCACGTTATCAGGGCTATGGGAATGCTCGACGGCGCCGCGCGCCTGATCCGCCAGGCCGCGCAGTATGCGAGGCGCGAGCAGGAGGTGGTCCAGCGCCGCCACGAAGCCATCATGCTGATTTCAAAGCCCGCGCGGGCGCTGGCGCAGGTGCTGGTCATGGGCGCTGCCGCATGGCTCGTGCTGGAACAGAACAGAAGTCCCGCGATCATATTCGCCACGACCCTGTTGTTCGGACGCGCGCTCGCGCCGGTCGAAGGCGCGGTTGCGGGCTGGAAAGCATGTGCGATGGCGCTCGCCGCCTACCGCCGGCTCAACGGCGTTATGTCCCCTGTCACCGCGGTTACGAACGTCGGTGCCTTCCCGGAAGGAAAGGGCGGCCTCATCGTCAGCAATGTCGGTGTCGCCGCGCCAGGATCGCAAAACTGGATGCTGAAGGATGTGTCATTCAGCCTCGCGCCCGGTGAATGCCTCGGCATCATCGGTCCATCGGGCTCCGGCAAATCCACGCTCGGCCGGATCCTCACGGGAATCTTTGTGCCCACTTCAGGCTCGGTCCTGCTCAATGGCATCGACATTCTGGCGCTGCAGGATTCAGGCGGCGGCCGGCGCCTTGGATATCTGCCGCAGGATATCGATCTCGTCGGCGAAACACTGAGAGACATCATTGCGCGGCTGGAGGACGCCGATCTGCAGCAGGTCATCAAAGCTGCGAAGCTGGCCGGCCTGCACGAGACGATCATCCGGCTGCCGCAGGCGTACGATACGGCCGTCACCGGCGGTGGAGCCCATCTGCCGCGCGGGTTTCGACAGCGCCTCGGTCTTGCCCGGGCGTTCTTTGGCGAGCCGTACCTCGTGGTGCTCGACGAGCCGAATTCGAGCCTGGACAGTCTCGGCGAGCGGATGCTGTTCGACGCCATCGAACAGATGAAGGCGGCCAATACCATGGTGATCATCATCACCCACCGGATCGGAATCCTCGGCGCGACCAACAAGCTTGCCATCATGGAGGGCGGTGCGGTCAGCGCGTTCGGTGACAGCAGGGAAGTTTTCGAACGGTGTGTAGCAAGGCCCCAAGTTACTTCGCGCGAATCTGTCTCATGAAAATTTCATTCGCCCACGTCCATGTCAGGGAGATTTCACGGTGGCTGCCGTCGGCAGCGCCCGCGCGCTACGATCGGCTTCGCCGTATTACATCAATCAGCATCAGGCGCCTTTACCGTCGCTGGGTTCGGCCGGGATGGGATCGTCTGAAGATTTCCTTCACCCACGCCGAGATCTGGCAGGTCCCACGCTGGCTGAGATCGGCGCCGCCGGAGCTTCGCGACCGGCTGCGCGGTGTCACCTGGACAGGAAACCTGCTGGTCTGCGGCTTCGTCATCGGCCTCGGTGCCTGGTCGGCCTATGCCTCGCTCGAAAGCGCCGCGGTTGCTGCCGGCACCGTCGAATCCGAATCCAGCCGCAAGACGATCCAGCACCTCGAGGGCGGCATCATCAGGCAAATCATGGTCGCAGACGGTGACGTCGTCCGTGCCGGACAAACCATCATATCGCTGGAGGACACCAAGGCCCGTGCCGAGGTCCAGAGCCTGCGAGGCCAGTTGTGGGAGGCCGCGGCGCGTGAAGCACGGCTGCGCGCGGAACAGAACGCCGAAGGCCAGGTGTCGTTTCCGGCTGAGCTGGAGATGGCGAAGGCCAATCCACAGGTGGCGGCGGTCCTTGCGGGGCAGCAAGGCATCTTCGAAACGCGCCGGCAGGTCTTTCAGTCGCAAGCGGCCGTAAACCGGGAAAAGCGGTCGCAGGTGGAAAAGGAGATCGAGGGCCTAAGGGCGCAGGAGGCTGCGGCCTCACGGCGCATCGAAATCGTCCGCGAGGAAGCGGCGACCGTCGCTACCCTCGTCAGCAAGGGACTCGAGCGGCGCCCGCGCCTCCTCAACCTTGAGCGGGAGCTTGCCGACATCGAAGGCAGGCGGGGCGAGATTGTCGCGCAGATATCGCGCGCCGGGCAGGTCATCAACGAGTCCGAGGCGGTTCTCCTCAAGCTGGAGCATGACCGCCAGAACGAGATCGCCCAGTCGCTGCGCGAGGTACAAAACCAGATCTTCCAGATTCGCGAGCGGCTGCAGGCGGCCGACGACCAGCTCTCACGGACGGCGGTCAAGGCTCCTGAGGACGGTGTGGTCACCGACCTGAGGATCCATACGCCAGGCGGCGTGATCGGCGCCGGCGCTCCTCTCATGGATCTGGTTCCCCGGCAGGACCGGCTTGTCGTGATTGCGCGCGTCAGGCCCGAGGACATCGACGTGGTTCGTCCCGGACTTAACGCCGAGGTGAATCTGCTGCCCTACAATCAGCGCCGTGTGCCCCCGCTCCACGGCAGCGTGATGAACGTTTCCGCCGACCGCCTGGTCGACAAGCGCACCGATCAGCCCTACTACGCCGCGAAAATTCGCGTGCAGGATCCCGCAAGCGCCGGCATCGAAGATGTCAGGATTATTCCGGGAATGCCGGCCCAGGTGTTCATCAAGACCGGCCGCGGCACGGTGGCGCTTTACGCCCTCAGGCCGCTGCTCGACAGCTTCCACGGCGCGTTCCGCGAGGACTAGGGCCAGGCCTGCGAAGCCAATCGCCCCGTCAGGATGATTGAACCCGCAACGGGAACGCATTCGTTCGCCGGCTCCAGCGAAGCACCGCCTCGGTACGATTGCGTGCGGAGCATTTTCGCATGATGCGCTGGATATGCATTTTGACGGTGTTTTCGGAGAGGTTGAGCCGCACCGCAATCAACTTGTTGGGCAGACCGAGCTGCAGCGCCTCGAGCACGTGCTGTTCGCGCGGGGTGAGGTCGACCATCGTCCGTTCCGGCACAAGCGCGGTGACGCCGCCCTGGATTGAGGGCAGCTCGGGAACGTCGAGATGTTCCGATCGCGACATGAGGCCCGGCGCTCCATTTTGCCCAACGATCGGTAAGGGCCGGTAGACTGCGCCGGCAAGAACGAGGCGCAATCCGGCAATGGCGACTTCGACCGGAATGGATTTCGGAAAGAAGCCACGCACCCCGCGCTGCATCGCGGCTGAAATCGTCGCCTCGTCGTCACGGTTCGACAACAGCGCCACGGAAGCTTGCGAAAAGAATTCTGAAATAAACGCGAGACTGACCTCGATCGCGGGGTCAGTGATCTCCTTGTCGCCGATGTTGAGGGCGATCAGGCGGATGTCCCTGCCAGCGAACCAGCTCAGACCATTCGTCGTCGCCATCTCGACGATTTCGAACCCGGCGAGTTCTCGCTTGAGGATATTCAGGATGCAGGTCCGCGCCAGCACATGCTGCTCGATGATGGCGAGCACCGGCGATTTCTGTGTTACCTGGGCTAGTTCCGCGGCATTGGTAAAGTCGTCCATGATTTCCCCGAATCCGAAGTAAGGCTTGAGTACTCCACCAGTTCTGATTTCCATTCGCCATGGAGCAAGCCCGCCCCACACACGCAGCCTGTTGCTGGTCGTTCCAGGCTCTAGCTGCAAATATTACGATATGCGCTCGCCGCCGCCGAATTCGCGGCGCCGTTGACGACGTATGCTTCGTCTTCCGTCACGAGATAAAGGAACGGCCAGTCTGCGGCGTCTTCACCCGAGGCCTTCTTTCGTTTGATGCGGCCGCAAATGGTATCGACGGATTTTCCGAGCGTATTTTTGCGCATCGCCCGCTTCATCTCACCAAATTCGGCAGACGCAGGATCCTCCAGCTTCGCCGCAATCGTGGTCTTCGCCTTGACGATGACGGGATCGGGCGTCTCGCCCGGCCGGGCTGAAGAGGGAGCCTCGAGTTTCGCTTCGATCACGGGCGGCTTCGCATTGTTCTCCGCGAGCTGAGGCCTGTTGCGGTCGGTGGCAGCCGGCCGTTCTTCCGTCTTCGTTGCGATCGCGGACTTGGCCTTCGGTGTCGCGGCACTGGCCTTGGATGGCGCCGGCGCCGCTTCCTTCGACTGTGTGGCCGCGATCCTGCTGCCGCAGCCGGAGCCGTTGGGGTCCGCGCTTGCGTCCATGCTAGCCTGCGGCGATAAAGGGTAGCTACAGCCAACCAGGGTCGCAGCCAGAACACCAATGAGAAGCGTTCTCATGCTAATCCCTTCGTGAGGGGCCTGAGTTCTGCTCGCAGTTCTTGCGACGGTCGAAATGTTTGCGCTGGTTGTCTATCAATTGCGCAAAAGTCTTAAGTGCTTGTTAAACGCACGGTCTTCGCCGCGGCAAGCTCCGGCATCGTTAACGCGGGCAGATCAAGTGTCGCGGGCAGATCGTGCGCGGCATCCGTGCCGCGCTTTCCCTCGACCTACGGCGGCAGGGGCCGTGGCGGCCACTGCTTGTCGGCGATCGCCTCAGGCATGGCGATGCACAGCTAACCTGGTTGTGAACAATGCGACTCTGATCCTGACTGGCGGAGATCATGGGTGACCACCATGTCAGGTCACGTAAGGACGCAAGAACCGGGTTCAATGTCATGCGAGCTTTCGCACTAGCGCTATTTCTATTGCTTCCGAGCTTGGCAGCGGCGCAGCCGCCGCCCCAATACAATCCGTACACCCATCGATACGAGTACGCTCCCAAAGGAGCCACCCCGCAGTACAATCCGTACAGGAACCGGCGAGAGCTCACCGGCCCTGGCGAAACGCTCCAGTTCAATCCCTACACCAAGAAACGCGAGTATGCTCCCGAGGGGGCCATACCGCGTTACAACCCCTACACCAAGCGACGAGAGCTTGCCGCTCCCGACTAGGACGTCAGCGTGGCGGAGCCATGCGGTCAGGGGCAAAGTCGGTCGGCAGACCGTCGATGCTCTTCATATTCTTCAGACCCCAGTATTTTCGCAGATTGTTGACGCCCTGCGCCGTCCAGTGGCGCACGAGGCTGCCACGCTCCTGCTTGTAGTCGAACAGCGGCACGCCCATGCCGCATGACGTCTGCACGAGATCAACCGTGAGGCGGATGATCTGGCGGGCCCCCGCAACTTCCTCGAACCTCGGAACGAGATCGGCATACTCCGGCGTTCCGCGCATAAGCGATCGGCCCTGGCCATAGAGCCGCAGGATCATCGGAGCGCCGTCGAAGGCGCAAAACATGATGGTCAACCGCTTGTCGTCAGAGACGATCAGATGCGCGCGGGTCTCGCTGCCGCTGCCGGTGCAATCGAGGTAGGCGACGTCGGTCTCTCCGAGCACCCGGAATGAGGACAGCCCCTTGGGAGAGACGTTGATGCGTCCCTTCGGCGGGGCGCTGGCGACGAAGAAGATCTTCTGCCGCTCAATGAACGCTGCGTGCTCTGGTTCGATCCTTGCGAATTGTTTGCCCATGACCGTTCGTCCTTTGCGTAGCGACGAAGCCGAGACGAACGGCTAGCATGCCATAGGTACCGGTTTAAGGACGCTAATTGTACTGGTATAAAAACCACCATGAAACGACAGGACCCGATCGCTCCGGCTCTCTCGCTCAGCGCGTTTCTGAGGGCGCTCCGGGAGCGCCAGTCTCCGGCAGAATTCGGTCTCGCCGCCGGACCACGACGGCGCACGCCCGGCCTTCGGCGCGAGGAGGTCGCCCAGCTCTGCGGATTGAGCGTCACCTGGTACACGTGGATCGAGCAGGGGCGGGATGTGTCCGTCTCCGCTTCGGCACTTGCGCGCCTCGCACGCGGCTTGCGCCTGTCACGCGCCGAGCGCAGCTTTTTGTTTGAAGTTGCGGGCAGGCGCGATCCCGAGCGGGCGGGCAACAGGGATGATCCGCCTGACGCGGTGCTGGCCTGCGTCGATGCGATCGATGGTCCCGCCTACATACTCGATCGCACATGGGGCGCGTGTCGTTGGAACGCGAAAGCGTCCCGACTGTTTTCAGGATGGCTCGATGCTGACGGCGAAAAGAACCTCCTGCGCTACATCTTCCTCAGGCCTGAGGCTCGAACTTTGATCCTCGACTGGTCGTCCCGTGCGCATCGCGTGGTCGCAGAGTTCCGCGCCGCGGTGACAGGCTACTCCGACGATCCGGATATTCGTCGGCTGGTAGACGAACTGAGAATTGGAAGCTCCGACTTCGAGCGCTGCTGGCAGACACAGGGTGTTTTGGCACGCGAAGGCGGCGAACGTGGGTTCCATCATCCGACCATGGGACTGCTGCACTATCAGCAGGTTTCGCTGTCTCTCGCGGGTTGGCCCGACTATCGATTGACGATGCTTCTCTCTGCACCAGCCGTACGCAATCGATGACGGGTATTTGAACGTCACACGTTCCGGTGTGAACGCACTGCTCGACGTACCAGAACGAGCAGGGACTCGCCTTGCATTCTCATAGTTCCGCGGCCCGCGTCCTTACGCCGGTTGACATCGAACAGGGCCGAGGCGCAGCCTGCCCTGGGTGGAACACGTGGGCTCGTTGATCGGACATTTGCGTCGCATTGCACAAATCCGAAATGGAGACACACCATGAGGGAGCTACTCGTCGCTACCACCGCCGTGGCGGTGCTTTCCACAGGTCCAGCACTTGCAGCCAACAGCGCCAAGCATCTGGGCAAGGTTCAGTTCGAAACATCCTGCACACCCGCAGCGCAGAAGCTGTTTAATCAAGGCATGCTCTATCAGCACTCGTTCTGGTATCGCTCCTCGAAGCAGACGTTCGAGGATGTCCTCAAGGCCGATCCGAATTGCGCCATGGCGTATTGGGGCATTGCGTTGAGCCTGCTCTACAATCCGCATGCGCCACCGCCGCCGGCAAACCTCCCGCTTGGACTTGAGGCGATACAAAAAGCCAAGGCCATGAACGCCAAGACGCAGCGCGAGCGCGACTACATCGACGCGCTTGCTGCAATGTACGTCGACTACGACAAGGTGGACCATCGCACCCGTGTGCAAAACTACCTGAAGGGGCAGGAACAGGTGGCGCTGCGCTATCCGAAGGATGATGAGGCGCAGATTGGCTATGCGATTACGCTCAACGTGGCGGCATCCCCGACCGACAAGACCTACGCCAACCAGCTCAAGGGTGCGGCGCTGCTGGAGCCGATGTTCAAGCGGCTGCCGCAGCATCCCGGCGTCGCGCATTACCTGATTCATTTGTATGACTATCCCGCGATCGCCGAAAAGGGGCTTACCGCCGCCAAGCGCTACGCCAAGATCGCGCCGGCGGCGCCGCACGCGCAGCACATGCCCTCGCATATCTTCACGCGCGTCGGATACTGGAAGGAATCGATCGCGGCGAACGCGGAATCCGCACGGGTCGCGAAGCTCGATGGCGAGCAGCACGATCAGGCCCACGGCATGGACTACCTGGTCTACGCTTATCTTCAGCTCGCGCAGGACAAGAAGGCGAAGGCGGTCGTCGACGAGCTGAATGCCATCGACTTCAAGGTCGACCGGTTCGCCGGTCCATACGGGGTCGCCGCGAGCAACGCCCGCTACGTGGTCGAACGCGGCGACTGGAAGGCTGCGGCCGAGCTTCAGCCGCGGCAGACCAAGTATCTCTATGCGGACGCGGTGACGTATTTTGCCCGCGCACTTGGCAAGGCGCGTTCGGGTGATCCGGCTGGCGCGAAGGCTGATGCCGACAAGCTTGGCGAGCTCAGCGCAAAACTGAAGGAAGCAAAGGACGGCTATTGGTCCGAAATCGTCGGCATCCAGCAGCAGGTCGCAGGTGCCTGGGTGCTGTTCGCCGAGGGCAAGCACGACGAAGCGCTCAAGGCGATGAGTGCGGCGTCCGACGCGGAGGACAAGACCGAGAAGCATCCGGTGACGCCCGGTCCGCTTGCGCCGGCACGCGAACTTTATGCCGCGATGCTACTCGAGCGCGGAATGGCCGCGGAGGCGCTCGTGGCCTACGAGGCCGTGCTCGCCAAGGAACAAAACCGGCTCGCTGCGTATGTCGGAGCCGCCAAGGCCGCTGCCAAGGCCGGCAGCGCCGACAAGGCGAAGCGGTATACCGCAAAAGTGATCTCGCTCACCAAGGGCGCCGATTCGCAACGGCCGGAGGTCATGGCGCTGCGCACCACCAAGACCGCCTCAACGGCGCCGGCGCGATAGAGCATGATGACTTTTGGTTAGCCTAGTAGGCTTATCGGCTGGCTCGCTTCGCCTCTCCCGCTTGCGGGGTCGAGACGAGCGAAGCTCGCTCTTAGGCCGACGCGCTCGAAGAGCGTGGCGGGTGGGGGCTCTCTCCACAGGAACAGTGCGACTCGCGGAAGCACCCCCACCCCAGCCCTCCCCCGCAAGCGGGAGAGGGAGCTCACCTTCTTCGTGGCCGCAATCGTTATTTCACCCAGAGCCGCAGCGGCACGTCGCGGCGGTCGCGGCAACTCATCATGCCGACATAGGCATCGGATTTATTGCCGCTGTAGGTGCAAGGGTTGCCCTCGATGGTGAGGGCAGCCTTTATGCGCGAGGCGCCGATCATCTGAAGCCGGATATCGCCGATGCGCTTCTCGGGCTCGTCTGTCGTGCAGATACCGGTGTGCTTCAGCGTGATCGGCCCGGCGAATTCCTGCCTGCCGCCGGCCGCTTCGAGGTTCGCGGTCAGCTCCCATTCGCCGAGGATGCCGGCCTGTCCGATCAGTTCAAGCGCGGATGCCGAAGACGCCGCGGCAAAGGCGAAGCCAGAGATCGCCGCGGAAGCAAGCAACAGAAATCGCATCGAGGCCTCCAGGATGCACTTTCCAGCTTGGCGGCGAGGTTGCTCCCTCAGGTGTCAGAATGCAACAGCCTCCGCGACGGCGGCGGACATGTCCGCCGTCGAGGGATCAATGGACCGAGGTCCTTAAAGTCCGATCAAGGGAGGCCCGCCGCCGAACGGGCTTCTATGAAGTGCTGCCGAAGCATGCGCGCGGCCAAACGAAACGCGGCCGCGCGGATTTATTCCTCCGACGGGCCGCCAAGGCTGCGACGAAGCCGCTGCGTTTCGTGCCACGTCTCGCGAACCCCCTTGCCGACGCGGGCAAGCTTGTTCGCCACATGAATAATGATGAGTGTGATCATGATTTACCGCCAGCTGTTGGAGAGCAGGCGACTGATCTGACGCTCTCCGTCATCCGACAGCTTCTGCAGCCCGTGGGTAGCAATATACTGTTCGACAACGCGATCCGCCCGTCGCTGACGGGATTCGATCTGAGCACGCAACAAACGCGAAAAAAACGAGGACTTTCTGGTCGGGGCAGAAAGCCAGGCCCCAGTGGTAAGTGTGTTCGCCATAGGATGGCTCCTTTGCGGAGTTGTCCTTGGAGCGAATCCTTCCTGAACTCAGAAATAGGTATCGGCAGGCACTAATGCGAGGTCAAATAGCGCGCACCCTGCATGAATTTCTGCCGCATCGGCAGAATGTCGCAGCCATCACGTCCGGTTGATCTCATCCACGACGGCGGTCAGACGAGCGTTTACCGCGCGAGCCGGTATTCCTGACCGCATCTGCCAGCATGGCGTAAAGCTGGTGCTTGGTGAATTCCGTGGGCTGACTCGTGCGTTGCTTGCCGGCCGGTTTGCGCGGCGACACCACCCTGTCCACCGGGCGTGCGCAAGCTGCCATTGATGCCTGAGTTCGCGTTGCCTGAGCTAGCGTTGCCTGTGTTCGCTTCGGCACCGACACGATCTTTGGGCTGGCGGTTGGCGGCTTGCGGCCGCGCTTCTGGCCCATGCGCTTCAACTTGGCACTCACAGCGTTGCGGCTTAGGCCAAGTCGATTGGCGATCTGGCCAGCACTGTGACCATCGGACCAGAGTTTCTTGAGCAATGCTACGTCGTTCGCATCCCAACTCATGAGATGCTTATACACCGATTGCGTGTTCCGCGCTAGTCGTTGCTCACGTTGTCAATCAGAACCGTTAGTGTTCGAGCGTCGCGAGCTTGACGCCGCCACAGTCAGGGCGATGGCCGCAGGATCGCAGCACAGCACCATCAGGAGCATCAGCCATCGCACCGCGTCTTCGGGTGCGGTGCCGGCCATCATCGCGAGATACTGGATCGGGCCCGTGGATGCTTCGATGCGGGCACGTTCACCGGTCAGTGCGGCGCGTTGGCCCTGCAGTGCGACCAGCGTTGCGGTTGCGGCCTGGCGTTGGCTATCCAACCCCTCCCGGGCCGCGCGCTGTTGCGATGCGATGTCGAGGGCCCGGGTGACGCGGCCGCGCTTCGTCGACTCGTCCACGGCGCGGTCGATCTGCGCAACGCGGCCGTCGAGGTCGGCGATAACGGCCGATTGTGCCTTGACGCGGGCGTCGAGCGCTTCAATGCGCTCGGTGACGCTGGAACGCGATGAGGCCGCGACGCTGACATGCGCCTCGACCAGTTTGCCGAACACACCGACGGCATTGATGAGTGCAAGGCCGGCAACGAGCGTGATCATGACGAAGCGCATGCTCCATCCGACGCGGCGCCAGTGCGCGGCCAGCCATCCGGCGATCACGAGCTTGCCGGCCTCCATCGTGGCGGCGAACACCATGACGGCAACCGGCGCTCCGGGAAATATTTCGGCCATGCCGGTGACCGAAAAATATGCCGCAACTGTCGCCAGTGCGAGCGCCGCGAGAAGGGCAAAGGCGCGGCTCGTGCGTTCGCGTGCGACGGGAATCGCTGCAGCCATGACGACGGGCGCGGCAGAAACTGTCGGCGGCGCGTCGGGCAATTGCTGCGCCTCGTTCGGCGCCGCTTGGTCGTTCGGCGCCACTAGCCTGTCGTCCGGTGTCTCCGGTTGGTCTTCGGCTTTGGATGCCTTGGCTGCCCTGGTACGTTTGGGCGCCGAAGATTTTGCTGCTGCGGGCTTCGCCGCCGAAGCGGCGCGGTTGCGCTTCGCTGCAGGTGCCTTGGCCAATGGTTCTACGCCGATGATGCCTTCAGCGATCGGCATAACCAGTCTGGGGGTGCGAGGTGTGGCATGGGCCAGGGCTTCGAGCTGATGCCTCATGCGCAAAGTATCGCTGTCACTCTCCGTCAGTTCGGTCGCGGAGATCGCTTGCGTGGTTGCACGGCCGGTCATCTAGCCCCCCGCCCGGTCGCGGCGATAGCCAGCTTCTCTTCGGCGAAGAACTGGAGTGCGCCGTAGCCTTCCGTGTCGACGGCATATCTGAAGCTTCCGTCCACGGTCGGAAACACGGCGACAACCGTACCCGATTCGTGACCGTTCGCGACGTTTTCGACTTGCTCGCCAATTGCAAACTTCGACATCGAAAACTCCTT
>PNLC01000045.1 GCA_013822885.1 Bradyrhizobium sp. | reverse complement strand
CGCGACCGCCAACCTGCTGGCGTCGAAACTGGCCAACGGCTGCCCGCCTGAAGACGAACTCGACGCCGTGCGCCGCCGCCGCGAATTCGCGGTGCGGATGACACAGCGGATGCAGGTGGTCGCGCAGAACAACATCGTCAGTGCGGCCCTGAAGCCCGGCAATCAGCCGCTCAAGGTTCCCCTCGTCGTGCGTCTGATCACGGCGGTACCCTGGCTGCAGGGCGTCACGGCCCGGTTTGCGGGGCTCGGCGTGCGGCCCGAGCACGTGCAGTTCGAGGACAACGCCAGGCAATGAGCGGATGGTGCGCTGCGCAATCCTGAAGTTGTAGGCAAAATTGTGGCTGCAACCGGTAGTAACATTGCCTGCAACTGTAGCAATCGGGTGACAGCCAAGGGGCTGGAACCGGGGTATTTTTAGTCAGGATTTCGATTTTGTTGCTCAGATTTTGCTCACAAGGGGAATGCAATGAAGAGACTGATACTCGCAGCTTCCGTCCTTGCCGCCAGCACGGCAAGCTCCTTCGCGGCCGATCTCGCGGCTCGCCCCTACACCAAGGCGCCGCCCCCGGTTGTGGCCGCCATGTACGACTGGAGCGGGTTCTATATCGGTATCAACGGTGGTTGGGGACAGAGCAGCACCAGATATGACTGGGCGAACTTCCTGGTTCGTTCGGATGATGCATCTGGCGGCACCGTTGGCGGCCAGATTGGTTACAACTGGCAGGCTGGTTCCTGGGTGTTCGGTATCGAAGCTCAGGGTAACTGGGCCGACCTGAGCCGGACATATGTCGACCCGTTCGATCCGCGCTGGTCCGTTGGTACGACGGTTGACGCACTCGGCCTGTTTACTGGCCGCGTCGGTTATGCCGCCAACAACGTCCTGTTCTACGTCAAGGGAGGTGCTGCGGTCGCCAGCAACAGCTACTGGGCCGCACTCAACAACGTCGATTTCATCAACGTATCCAATACCCGATGGGGCGCTGCTGTTGGCGCTGGCCTGGAATGGGGCTTCGCGCCGAACTGGTCGTTCGGTGTCGAGTACAACCACCTGTTCCTGGGTGACACGGACTATAATTGGGCCAACGCGAACTGGCGCTATACCAACGTCGGCATCCGGCAGGATATCGACTTGGTCACCGCCCGCATCAACTATCGCTTCGGTGGCCCTGGTATGACCAGATACTGATCTTGATACACCAACAAAGTGGAACCCCGGCGCAAGCCGGGGTTTTGCTTTGTGCGGTCGGGGGGCGGGGGCGCTGCGCTTGCTATCCTGATCGCCAGAACGAACATCTAATTCCAGCCTTGACTCGATTCTCCGCAGGACCGGGGGTACCCGGATCGGGTCCCGGAACGTCCCTTCGGTCGGAACCGCCACCGCCTACGCCATGACGGAGTACCCGCCATCGACGGGGATCGCGGTGCCGGTGACGAAATCGGACGCGGGAGAGGCGAGGAATACCGCGATGCCGGCAAAATCGTCGATCGCGCCCCAGCGCGCCGCGGGCGTCCGCCCCAGCACGCGGTCGTGCAGGCCTTCCACTTCCTTGCGCGCGTTCTTGGTGAGGTCGGTGTCGATCCAGCCGGGCAGAACCGAGTTGACCTGGATGTTGTCGGGCGCCCAGGCCACCGCGCAGGCGCGCGTGAACTGGACGATGCCACCCTTGCTCGCCGCATAAGCCGACGCAAAGCTGGCGCCGAAGATCGACATCATCGAGCCGATATTGATGACCTTGCCGCCGCCGGCGGCTTTCATCGCCGGATAGACCGCCTGCGAGCACACAAAGGCGCTGGTGAGGTTGGTCGCAATCACGCTGTTCCACTCGGCGATATCGAGCACGTGCGGCGGTTTCCGGATGCTGATGCCGGCATTGTTGACGAGGATATCGATGCGGCCGAGATCGCGGGCGACGCGCTCGGCCATGGCGGCGACGGCGGCCTTGTCGGTGACGTCGGCAGCGACCGCAATCGCCCTGGCGCCGGCGCGCTCCAATTCCGCCACGGCAGCCGCCGATTTCTGCTCGTTGCGGCCGACGATCGCAACCGCAGCACCGGCTTCCGCCATTCCGCGGGCCATGCCGAGCCCGATACCGCCATTGCCGCCGGTGACGATGGCGACCTTGCCGCTGAGATTGAACAGTTCTGTTTTCATGGTGTTCATCCGGTTGTTGTCGGGAGGGGTTTTGCAGGATGGGCGCAGCAACTTGCCGCCGTGGTTCGACGCGCGAAAGCGGAAACGTGCCTACCAAATTTTCGCGCTGGCATGAAATACTGTGGTGGGCGCAGCGCAAGCGCTCTTGCCCACGATCTAGCGATTGCCCTGCCAGATCAGGATCAGCCCGACGGCGCCGAGCACCGCGCCATATCCCGCCCACTGTAGCTGGCTGATCATGAAGCTCGATTGCGGCCAGCGGATTGCTCCGGTTCCCTGGCCGATCCAGAGCAGGCCGATCGCGAGCGCCATAAAGCCGATGATCGAAAGCGACCTGGCCATGTATTCCCTCCGTTGCCGCTTTCGGTTCTTGAACGCCGCGCGGCTTGACGGGCTGCCTTCCGAAAACCGGTAACGGCGGCGGCCCGCAATTGCGGATCGAATACAATGCCGGTCGGCTCTGCAAGACCGGAAGTCATCACAGGGTTAATCCGGGCGGCTGCCATGGGCCGAGGATTGCGCGTTGGTGACGCCGCGAGAGCCCGGTTATGGCGCACCTGGCAGGTGCAGAAAGCCCTGCGCGCCACCCGAATCGAAGGGCGCGCACCAAGCGGATACCCGCAGACGCGGCTATCTCCAGGCACAAAAAAGCCCCGGACGATGCCGGGGCTTTTGAACTGCCGAACTAGCAGAGATCAGTACTTAGCGGCGATCGGAGCGCCGCCCCAGTTGAAGCGGTAGACCAGCGAAGTGCTGATGGTCTGCACGAAGGGCTTGAAGGTGATGTCGCGGCCGAACAGGACGTTGCTGCCGTCGACCTTCTCGTTCAGGCGCTTGCTGTCGAGATAGGACGCACGATATTCGGTCTTCATGAACCAGCCGGGAGAATTGATACCGAAAAAGTTCAGGCTGTTCTCGACACCGCCGCCGACGAACCAGCCCTGGGTGTTGAAGCTGTCGGTGTGCAGGCCCGACGGGGTACCGGTGTTGGAGCCCAGCAGGGTGCTGTCCGACCAGTAGGTTCCGGTGTAGCCGCCGTTGACGTAGGAAAGAACGTTCGGAGTGATGAGGTAACCGACGCGCGCACCGGCTGCCCAGGCCGTTTCCATCTTCACGGAGCCGACGATGCCGGTGGACGCGCCGCCAGCAAATACGCCTGCATCGCCGATGTTGCCCTTCAGGCTGCCGAAGGTGCCGTCGCCGAAGATGCCGAACACCCAGGACGGGCCGGTCTGCCAGTCATAACCGGCACCCACGGTACCGAACCACCCATCGCCACCCGTCCGGGTGTTTGTGCAGACGATGCAGGCGCCGGTTGCGGTCGAGTCGACGCCGCCGTTCGCATCCCAGGTGCCGCCGCCGGCACCACCGAAAATATAGAAGCCAGTCCAGCTCGGAGCCATCACCACCGGCGCCGGCGCCTTGGCATACGGCCGAGCCCCCAGATCGGCTGCTGCGGCCGATCCGGTGAATGCCGCCAGCGCGGTCAGAGCGATCACTAACTTCTTCATGTCCCAATTCCCTTAGTTCAAAGCTTCGATCTGATCGCGTTGGTCGATCTGATCGCTCCAGCGAAGTGCGCGAGCACCGATTCCCAAAACCCAGTGTCAGGACTATACGCGGTTCGACCCAAAATGCTGTTGCGGGAGGAGCACACCCTCCGGAAAACGAAAGTCCGGGAAAGGTCTGAAAAATGGGCAGAATCCGGCGTTGTCAGGGCTGAAGCGCCGGAAATAACCGGAATGCTGCCGGGATCGACGGAATCAGACGTCCAGCATGTCGTCGCTGGCGAATTCCGCCTTGTCGGAGATGAAGGCGAACCGGGCCTCGGCCTTGGTTCCCATCAGCCGCTCGACCGAATCGGCGGTGCCCTCGCGGTCGTCGGCCAGCAGCACCACGCGCAGCAAAGTGCGCTTGGCCGGATCCATGGTGGTCTCCTTGAGCTGGGCCGGCATCATTTCGCCCAGGCCTTTGAACCGGTTGACCTCGACCCTGGCATTGGCGTTGAACTCGCTCTTCAGCAGCGCTTCCTTGTGGGCGTCGTCGCGGGCGTACACCGATTTGCTACCGTGGGTTAGCTTGTAGAGCGGCGGCACGGCCAGATAGAGATGGCCCTCGTCGATCAGCCGCGGCGTCTGGCGGTAGAAGAACGTGATCAGCAGCGAGGCGATGTGCGCGCCGTCGACGTCGGCGTCGGTCATGATGATGATGCGGGAATAGCGCAGGTCTTCCTCGCGGTAATGCGCCAGCGTCCCGCAGCCGATCGCCTGCATCAGGTCGGAGAGCTGCGCGTTGGCGGTCAGCTTGTCCCTGCCGGCGGACGCGACGTTGAGGATTTTTCCGCGCAAGGGCAGGATCGCCTGGGTCTTGCGGTCGCGCGCCTGTTTTGCGCTGCCGCCGGCCGAATCGCCCTCGACGATGAACAGCTCCGAGCCTTCGGTGGCCGTGTTGGTGCAGTCGGCAAGCTTGCCGGGGAGGCGAAGCTTCTTCACCGCGGTCTTGCGTGACGTCTCCTTCTCGGCGCGGCGGCGCAGCCGCTCGTCGGCGCGCTCGATGACGAAGTCCAAGAGCTTGTTGGCCTGCAGCGGATTGCCCGACAGCCAATGGTCGAACGGATCCTTGATCGCCTGCTCGACGATCTTCTGGGCTTCGGCGGTCGCCAGCCGGTCCTTGGTCTGGCCCTGGAATTCCGGCTCGCGCACGAACACCGAAAGCATGATTGCCGCGCCGACCATGACGTCTTCCGACGTGACGGGCGCGGCGCGCTTGCCCTGGCCGATGCGTTCGGCATGGTCTTTCAGGCCGCGCAGCATCGCGCTGCGCAGGCCGGATTCATGGGTGCCGCCGTCGGGCGTCGGCACGGTGTTGCAGTAGGAAGAGAGGAAGCCGTCGGCATCCGCCGTCCACGCCACAGCCCATTCGCAGGCGCCGTGGGCGCCGTTGCGGCCGGACTTGCCGGAGAAGATATCCGGATGCACCAGCGTGTCGGCGTGAATGGCGGCGGCGAGATAATCCTTCAGGCCGCCCGGGAAATGGAAGCTGTCCTCGGCGGGGACGTCCTCGACGCCTTTCAGCAGTTCGGGATCGCAGCGCCAGCGGATTTCCACGCCGCCGAACAGATAGGCCTTCGAGCGCGTCATCTTGAACAGGCGCTGCGGCTTGAAGGCTGCCTTCGCGCCGAAGATATCGGTGTCCGGCTTGAAGCGGATGCGGGTGCCGCGGCGGTTGTTGATCTTGCCGAGGTCTTCGAGCTTGCCCTTGGGATGGCCGCGCTCGAAACTCATCCGGTAGAGTTTCTGGCTGCGCGCGACTTCCACCTCCAGCCGCGAGGACAGCGCGTTGACCACGGACACGCCGACGCCGTGCAGACCGCCGGACGTCTCATAGACCTTGGAGTCGAACTTGCCGCCGGAATGCAGCGTGCACATGATGACTTCGAGCGCGGACTTCTTCGGAAACTTCGGATGCGGATCGACCGGGATGCCGCGGCCGTTGTCGGTCACGGTCAGGAAGCCGTCGGTGGTCAATTCCACTTCGATGAAGGTCGCATGCCCGGCCAGCGCCTCGTCCATGGCATTGTCGATGACTTCGGCGAACAGATGATGCAGCGCCTTTTCGTCGGTGCCGCCGATATACATGCCGGGGCGGCGGCGTACCGGCTCGAGCCCTTCGAGCACCTCGATGTCGGCCGCGGTGTAGCCGGCCTCCGCGTTGCCGGCGCGCGGGGCTGCCTTCGGCACGGCGCGGCCTTTCGGTTCAGACCCGAACAGGTCACTGGGCGATTTGGCTTTTGCGGCTGATTTCAATGATTTGGACATGGCTCTTCAGGTGTTGCGCGCAACAGCGCGGCAGCGAATCGGTTCCTCTGACTATGCCACGGATGGGCTCAAAAAGTGACCTCCGGGCCGATGGCGGGCGGCAGTAGCGCTGATAGCGGTGGGAATCAACGGCGATCGCGACGGTGTCCGGCATTGTGACCTGAAGTCACGAGCAATAAACCAGTGTGGACGGCGGTCGACGGCTAGTGCCCGAGATTCGGTCCACATATCTTTGGGTTGTACGTATCAGCGTCCAACAGCGTCCACGGATATCTGATGAAGTTGTGCCCCTATGTGCCCCGGCCATGCGCAAGCCCCTGACTGACACACTCCTGAGAGCCCTCAAGAAGCCCGAGAAGGGCCGTCTGGAGTTGGCGGACGCTTCCTGCCGGGGGCTGGAATTCCGAATCACTACCGCCGGCAACCGATCCTGGAGCTATCGCTATCGAGCGGCCGGCAGCGGCAAGCTCCAACGGGCCACCATCGGCCCGTATCCCGAGGTGTCGCTGGCTCAGGCAAGGGCGCAGGCGGACGCCATGCGGGCCGGGGTGGCGCTCGGTGAGAATCCGAGTGAGGCGAAGCGGCGGAAGCGGCGAGAGGCGCCCGGCCGGACCTTTGAGGTTTTGGCTAACCGCTACCTGACCGAATACGCGCGGCGGAAGAAGAAATCTGCCGGCCGCGATGAGGGCAATCTGAACCTGCACGTTCTGCCGAAATGGAAAGATCGGGATTATCGGACCATCCGCCGGGCCGACGTGATCGAGCTTGTCGAAGGCATCCTGTCCGATGGCAAGCCAGTATTGGCGAATCGGGTGCAGGCTCTCGTTTCCGTAATCTTCAGTTTCGCGGTCGATGGCGACTTGATCGACGCCAATCCGTGCACGCGGCTGAGGAAGCGGGGCGAGGAAAGCCCCGGCGAGCGAGTGCTGACGGATCCCGAGATTCGGCTGTTCTGGCGCATGGTGGTGGAGCCGCCGGCGACGCTGGAGACCGGCCTTGGCTTGCGCATGGCGTTGCTGACGGGGCTGCGGATTGGCGAGATAGCCGGAATACAGCCGGGCGAACTGGAGCACCTGGACGAGCCTGGCAAGGCCGTCTGGACGATACCGGGCAGCCGAACGAAGAACGGGCGCGACCATGCCGTGCCGCTGGCGCCGCGGGCGCTGGAAATCATTCGTAAGATTGTCCCCATGACGCCAGGAGGATACGGCGCGGCGATGAAGCGAATCACTGGCAGGCTTCCCGGTGACGAGCCGACGCATAATTCCTGGAAGGCCGAACCGCCGACGCCGCACGACTTGAGGCGGACGTTCCGAACCCGGCTGCCACAGCTAGGCGTTGCCGCGGATATTCGTGATCGGCTGATGAACCACATTCCTGCGGACGCAGGGACTAAACAGTACGACCGGCATCAGTATCTGGACGAGAAGCGAGCCGCCTTGACGGCGTGGGAATCCAGCCTGAGGGCAATTCTATGAAGCGACGAGACAACCCGGCAGAAGCGCAGCAGCGAGTTTGCGCGACAGATTTACAAACAGCGCAATGACGGGCGCACCGGGATACTCGCGAGCTATCACATTGGTTGACGGAGGCCGCATAAAGCCATCGCTTCAATGGGTATCCGCGATCGGTGCAGGCGTAACCGATTGATAGCTGCGCTTGAACCGCTTCTTTAATTTTAACGTTGGTTTCTCGACGAGAGTCCAGGAGAGAATGGCAAACGCGACGGTAAGTGGCAGTCCAAGTGCCAAAACGGTGAAACCGTTCGTGAGCCCCGAAGGTAGGAAATGTACAAGCGTCTGCTGAATTGGAAAACCGAACAGATAGATGCCGTAGGAATAGTCTCCATCGCGCAAAAACCCAGGGAGATAAAGCTTGCACGTACCGATGTACACGACGAGGTACGTCACTGCGAGGAGGCCAAATATAATCAGCGACGGGTGCATGAAGGCAAAGCAAGCAATGAGCACGGCAGTCATGGCTCTACCGCGGTTCACGATGATCCTGTGATTCCAATGATAGGCCAAACATCCAAGGATGAACGCGAGGATCAGAAACTTCCAGTCTACGACAGCCAGGAAGTTGTGAAGGTTCTTTCCTCTGACCACATACGCCGCAGCAGCAATCAGCACCACCAATCCAAGCAGGGTGAAGTACCTCCTGTTGAATATCACCTTTGAAAACATCAGGAGCGAGATCAGCAGATAACAGTAGAACTCCGGCTTCAGGGTCCAGAGATTCAGATTTACAATGCCGCTGACAGGATTGCTTTCGAACAATCCGGGCAGGAAGAAATGAAGGTTGCCCGTAATGTTCAAAAAGTATCTTGCAAACAGTGGATCGGAGAAATATTCGAGCAGGCTTTTTTCCGTAAGCCATGGTCCGAGAACCATTGCGCTCAGTGTCACTTCGACAATCAGCGCGGGTCCGATTCGGAGCGCGCGGAATGAGAGAAAGGTCAAGGTGTTCTGCGTGCGCAGGGCGCTTCCGGTGACAAGATAACCGCTGACGATGAAGAACATCGGAAGCACCGGGGTGATCAGAATTCGGTGAAACGGATTGGCAGCGAATTCCCCCGCGGACTCTGCTCCCCAGCACACCACGAAGGAGTGCAGGGTGAATACCCAGAGTGAGAGCAGGAGCCTCAGCGTGTCGAAGCCAGGTCCCACGCCTTCGTTGTCTTTCAGAATGTCATTGACTGTTAAAGCAGATCGAACGCTCACCGCTCCGGAACCCGGGGTCAGAGATATGGCGCACTGTGACCAGATTGCTGGCTAGCTCCCGAGGCAAATCAATTACCCATATGCAAAGTTTCAGCCGATCTTACCGCGGCGGTTGAGTCAACGCGATGTGCACAGCAAAAGACCGCCCGAAGGCGGTCACTGTGCTGCGCTACACCGTCTTCACGTTACGGTTCGAGATCACGAGCATGCCACGTTATCATTGACCCTGACTTCTCCCATTCCGTCAGCGCCTCAATCAATTGAATCATCGCCCGAAGGGCGGTCATACGGCGTCGTGCTGGGCTACTTGAAGTTCTCGGTGGCGGCATGACCGAGGATGTGATCCCTCCGGCGGCGGTATTTTTAGGACACCCGTGCTGACGGGTCTCCCATGTTATTGCCAATCTTTCTCACTAATAAACGAGCGCTCTGGATGGGTTCGGCACGGAGGGAACTGCGGCGCATGGCAGCAGTTAACGATGTGTCGACGGCTTAGCCAACGGAAGAAGCGGAGGGACAAATGATAAAAACGACTAAGGGGGAAGTTGCCTACTGGCTTATCGGCACCGCTGGTGTGGCGTTGGCTACTTTGCAATTCGCCGTGGTGGTCACCAATTGACCGGCCGTTGATACCCACCTGATGTAGATCGAGGCCCGCCGGGTCACGCTGCTGGCGGGCCTATCAAAACGTACATCAGCAACACCACCACGGCTGCCGCGAAGACGGCATTCAAACCGATTTCGGTTCGGCGACTGTACGGCATGGGAAACGACCTAGATCCGGGGACAAAGATGTCGCCGACTATTAGTCGCTCCCGAATCTTTAACGATTGGTAAATGCTGCGCCCGTTGGCGCCCAAATCATTGTAGTTGCCGGCGTCCAGCAGGGTCCGCAGCCGGACCTAATTGCAGTAGACGACCAGCCGGGTAGGGCCATTGCCCGATCGCATTTGCCTGAGTGTGATTTTCTTTTCGCGCTTCATTGGTAGGGGCGTAGTATACCGGGAGTGCTACGGTGCCGCGATTCCAGTAGAGCAGCGCCAGTTCTAGAATGAATTGTGCCCCCGGTGTGCCCCCGCACGCCGATTTGGGGCATTTTTTGTTCCCTATCTTATTGTCACGGTTGATAAAGTTCCTTTCGCGCGGAATTGACTTGAAGTCACTCAATCGGCTGGCGTACCTCTTTCTCGGGGTTTGGAACCTTAAAAGGGGTTCGTCGGCGGAAACGGGGCGGAGGCGTTTCAGGACATGGAAGACTACGTGCGCGCCCTGGCTGATTTCGTGCGCGACAATCAGGCCTGGGCCGCTCCGATCGTGCTGGTGCTGGCGTTCTGCGAATCGCTCGCCTTCATCTCGCTGCTGGTTCCGGCCTGGGGCGCGCTGGTCGCTATCGGCGCGCTGGTCGGCGTCAGCGGCATCAATTTTTGGCCGGTCTGGTTGGCCGGCGGCCTGGGCGCGGCGCTGGGCGATTGGGTCTCGTACTGGTTCGGCTACAAATACAAGGAACACGTCGCCGAGATGTGGCCGCTGTCGCGCTATCCGGAGATCCTGCCGCGCGGCGAGGCTTTCGTTCAGAAATGGGGCGTGCCCTCGATTTTCATCGGCCGGTTCTTCGGGCCGCTGCGCGCCTCGGTGCCGCTCGCCGCCGGCATTTTCGAGATGTCGTACTGGCAATTCCAGATCGCGAACTTTGTCTCGGCGCTGGTGTGGTCGGGCGTCCTGCTGCTGTCCGGCGACGTGATGGCGAAGATCGCCGAATGGCTGTGGCGGTCGGCGTAGGGCAGGCCGGAATAAGCCGACGTCCAGGGTGTTAGCTCGGTGGATACCATCGACGGACTAAACGGCATTGGCTCTCGCGTCGCGCTAACGTCGCAGCACTGCCGTAAGACGCGGTGGAATCAGCGGTAGCCTGGCCAACGGCTCACCAAGGCGGGAGATCCCTGCCGCCCAACTCATCGTCTCACTCGGAGATCATCTTATGGAATTGTCACGACGTCACGCACTCGCCGGCGCCGCTGCGCTGGCCGCTTCGCCCCTCCTGACCAATGCGCCCGCCAGGGCTGCCGCCCCGGTGGCGGAAAAGCAGGCGCCGAGTTTCTATCGCTACAAGGTCGGTGATGCCCAGGTGACGGTCATCTCTGATGGCGTCAACAACTTCGCGCTGCCCGACACGTTGGTGCTCAACGCAAAGAAGGACGAAGTCAACGCGGCGCTGGAAAAGGCGTTCATGCCGAAGGACAAGATGTCGGTCCAGTTCGCACCGCTGGTGATCAACACCGGTGGCAAGCTGGTCGTGGTGGACACCGGTAACGGCCCCGCTGCGTTCGCTTCGAGCAAGGGCAATGTCGGCCAGTTCGCTGCCAACATGGTGGCCGCGGGCCTGGATCCGAAGGCGGTCGACATGGTGGTGATCTCGCACTTCCATGGCGATCACATCAACGGCCTTTTGACCGCCGAGAACACCCTTGCATTCCCCAATGCCGAAGTGCTCGTTCCCGCGACGGAATGGAAGTACTTCATGGATGACGGCGAGATGAGCCGGGCGCCCGAGGGCCGGATGCAGACCGTGTTCAAGAACGCCCGCCGCGTCTTCGAGGCCGGGCTGAACAAGAAGGCGACGCCCTATGAATGGGGCAAGGAAGTCGCGCCGGGATTGCTGGCGGTGGAAACCATCGGCCACACGCCGGGCCACACTTCCTATGTTCTGTCGTCGGGCTCCGACAAGCTCTTCATCCAGTCCGACGTCACCAACCACCCGGCACTGTTCGTCACCAACCCCGGCTGGCACTTGATGTTCGATCAGGATCCGGTGCTGGCGGAAAAGACCCGCCGCCGGGTCTACGACATGCTGGTTGCCGACAAGATGCGCGTCCAGGGCTTCCACTATCCGTTCCCGGCCAACGGCTTCGTCGAGAAGGACGGCAATGGCTACCGGCTGATCCCGGCGCATTGGAATCCGGTGATATAGGTAACGTCATTCCGGAGCGATGCGTAAGCATCAAACCCGGAATCTCGAGATTCCGGGTCTGGTCCTTCGGACCATCCCGGAATGACGGGTGTCCCTTGACGAAAAGCAGGCGCGGCCTTATAGCCGCGCCCATGACTATCGCCTCGACCATGTTCATCGTTCGCCGCCGCCGCATCATCGCGGTATGGGCGGACGTCTGCGTCTGAGATTGTCGCCCCTGCCGCCGGATCTGGTCCCGCGGCTTCTTCCTTTTCCCAGAAACGCGGTCTGAACTGGCGACTCCTACGTCAAGCAGGAGTTTGAGATGTATACGCCACCTCCGTTCAAGTCCGACCGCGCTGCGAGCCTCGCGTTCGCTGAAGCGCGCGGCTTTGCCGTCGCCTGCGCGTGGGACGGCAAAAAGCCGGTCGCCTCGCCGCTGCCGTTCTATCTGACCTCGGCCAATGACGGCACGCCGCGCGCCGCGTTTCATGTCGCGCGTCACAATCCGCTGGTAAAACTGGCTGATGGAACGGCGTCCTGGTTGCTGGCCGTCAACGGCGCGGATGCCTATGTGTCCCCCGACTGGTACGTTTCGCCGGACCAGGTGCCGACCTGGCTCTACCAGGTGGTGCACCTGTCCGGTCCGGTGCGGGTGATGTCCGAGGATGAACTCGCCGAGCAGATTGAAGCGCTCAGCGCCAAGTTCGAGGACAGGCTGTTGCCGAAGAAGCCATGGTTGTCCTCGAAGATGACGTCCGGGCGGCTGGAAGCGATGAAGAAGGCGATCGTGGGTCTTGAGATGACGGTTGAAGAGGTCGAAGGCAGCTTCAAGCTGAATCAACATAAATCCGAACCGGACTATGTCGCTATTGCGGGATCGCTTGCCTCGCAGGCCGGCGCCGGCGCGCAGCATATTGCGCATTTGATGAGAGAGGCGCGGCCGCAAGCCTTCGCCAATGAAACCAACCAACTCGAAGGGAGCGTGCCATGACCCTCACCGATAGCCATCAGCCCAAAACCGTGGGCGGCTCGACCAAACCCGCCGTGTTCGTCGACGGCGCCTCCGGAACGACGGGGCTCGGCATCCAGGAGCGCCTGCGGCTGCAGAACGACGTCGTCGTGAAGAGCATTGCCGAAGACAAGCGCAAGGATCCCGCCGCCAAGCGGGCGCTCCTGAGCGAGGTCGACCTCGTCATCCTCTGCCTGCCGGACGATGCCGCCAAGGAAACCGTGGCGCTGATCGACAGCATGGGCGCTTCCGGGCCGAAGGTGCTTGACGCATCGACGGCGTTCCGGGTCGCCAGCGACTGGACGTACGGCTTTCCGGAACTGACGCCCGATCAGGCCGACAAGATCCGGGCTGCGCGAAAAGTCTCCAATCCCGGCTGCTATCCGACCGGCGGCATCGCGCTGCTTCGGCCGCTGGTCGATGCCGGGCTGTTGCCTCCGGACTATCCCGTCACCATCAACGCGGTGAGCGGCTATTCGGGTGGCGGCAAGTCGATGATCGCAAGTTTCGAGGACGGCAGCGCGCCGGCCTTCGAATTGTACGGCCTCGGCTTCGAGCACAAGCATCTGCCGGAGACGCAGCTTTACTCGAAGCTGACGCGGCGGCCGATCTTCGTGCCGTCGGTCGGCAATTATCGGCAGGGCATGCTGGTCTCGGTGCCGCTGCATCTCGACACGCTGACCGGTAAACCCGGAGGAGCCGACCTGCACGCCGCGCTTGAGAAGCGCTATGCGGGGGGCAAGTACGTCTCGGTGATGCCGCCCGAAAACGCGGCGGCCAAGGGTGGGAAACTCGAGCCCGAGGCGCTCAACGAGACCAACATGCTCGAGCTTTACGTTTTTGCCAGCGACAAGCATCGCCAGGCGGTGCTGGTCGCGCGGCTCGACAATCTGGGCAAGGGGGCGTCCGGCGCGGCGGTGCAGAACATGCGGCTGATGCTGGGCCTGGCCGACAAGTAGCGGCATTTCCAAAGGGGAGTGTCCGTGGACCAAGCGACACTGCAATTCTACCGCGGCAACGCGGAAGCCTATGCCGGGCGCGAGATCACCTCTCGCCAGGCGCGGCTTACCGCGTTCCTCGCGCTGCTTCCGCCGCGTGCCTCTATCCTCGAACTCGGATGCGGCGCCGGTAGTGACACCGCGGAAATGCTGGCGCGGGGGTTCAATGTTCGAGCGACCGATGGCTCGCCGGAAATGGCTGCTCTCGCATCACGCCGTCTCGGCCGCACCGTCGAGACGCTGCTGTTTCATGAACTCGATGAAGTCGAGGCCTATGACGGCGTCTGGGCCAACGCGTGCTTGCTCCACGTTCCCCGCGACGAACTAGCTGACATCCTGCGGCTGATCCGGCGCGCGCTCAAACCGGCAGGCGCCTTCTTCGCCAGTTACAAGACCGGCGACGGCGACGGCCGCGATGCGCTCAACCGCTACTACAATTATCCCTCGCCGGACTGGCTGCGTACCACCTATGCCGAAGCCGGCCAATGGAATTCGCTGTCGATCGAGAGCGGCGAAGTCAGAGGGTTCGATGACAAGACGGCGCCGATGCTGTTTGTCGTCGCGCGCAAGGGCGCCTGAGCTACGCGCCTCACATCAGCCCGAAGATCGCCAGCGCGAGTACCGCCTGCGCCAGGAAGCCGACGGTGAAGGCCAGCGTGCGGAACACCGGCAGGCCCAGCGTGTAGACGATCAGATGGGCAACGCGCGACCAGAAGTATACGGCGCAGGCCATCACGGTCCATTTGGTGGAATAGTCGAGATCGTTGAGGATCAGCACCAGCGGCGCGAAGATGATCAAATTCTCGATCGCGTTGTCGTGCGCGAACATCAGCCGGTTGGCCCACTCGGCTTGCGGCTTGTCGGCGCGGGAGGGGTTCGCCATGGCGCCGGAGAGGCCGCGCACCTGACAGCGATTGATGATGTAAGGGACCCAGAGCAGCCCGGTCAGAATCACGGTCAGAGTCAGCCAGAACAGTTCGCGCGTCATTGGTTCCCCCTCGAACGATTTCGAATCCCGGCGCGGGACGGCTGATCATACCGGACAACGCGAACCGGCGCCATGCGCGGACGCTCTGTCGCTACGCGCGGACCTTGACGTAGCTGCCGGGCGCATCCTCGATCGGCGGCAGCTCGGCGGTGCCGACGGGGCGCGCGGGCACGCGCTCGGGATCGAGATTCTCCAGCCATTGCAGCCAGTCGGGCCACCAGGAACCCTTGTGCTCCGTGGCGTTCTTCAGCCAGTCGGCGAGCTTGACGTCCCTGATGTTGTCGTTGGTCCAGTACTGATACTTGCCCGCCGCCGGCGGATTGACCACGCCGGCGATGTGACCGGAACCCGACAGGACGTATTTCACCGGGCCGCCGAAGAACTGCGAGCCGTAC
>PNLC01000044.1 GCA_013822885.1 Bradyrhizobium sp. | reverse complement strand
GCGGCCGCGTTCACCATAGAGGAATGCCGACACACCTGCGAGAAAAACGAAGGCTGGTGCACAGAAATGCGTGATCCAGCGCGTCATGAACAGCGCGGGATCGGTCACGTCGCGTGGATTGAATCCACCCGGGGCGAAGAAATCGCGCACATGGTCGAGCGCCATTAATATCATCACGAGGCCGCGCACGAGGTCGACGGAATCAATTCGCTTGCGCGCCGCCGTCCGCCCGGCGATTCCATTCCTTGCCTGGTCGATCCAGGTCAGGCCTCCCCGTTGCCGGGCTTCGATGCTCGCATTCATGATTTGATCCTCCCAGCGCACAGGTACGGCAAAGGTGCCGCGGGAGTTTCAGTCCGGCTGCCGCGCCGTCGCCTCAGCTCGCCAGCTTCCACCGGATCTTCTGGTAGTGAACGCCGATGTGTTGACGCTCGAGCGCGAGCGATCCGTCAAAAGTTAACCGCCCAGCCCCCGCAGCATCGAACTGCTCGTTGATCCCAAACACCTGGCGGGGCTACTTTGATCCCCTGTCATAATCCCCGTGCGGCGGTACTAGCCGGGTTTAGACGATGAACGGGAAGCACAATGCCTGCTGAACTAGGGCCTATTGGGGCCCGGCTCGTTCGGGCGGGTCAGCATGGCGGCGCGGGAATGCCACGTAAGACTTTGGTTCTCCTGCGCATTACCCGCTCTGTGGTGAGCGAAAAAAGAGCTGGACTTCAGGACCACACGACTTCGCCGTACGCTTGAGCCACACTCGTCAGTTATGGCCCTCGCGTCCACCGCATCTCACCGCACGTTCGTGACGATCGCGAGCGCCCCTCAATGGGTGAGACGCGCGGAATTGTGCCGCTGATTTGCCCGACGACGCGAGCGGAATATTTTTGGCTGGAGGGCTGGACGGGCTTTTATCGATTTGCCCGTCGGGCAATTTTGTCGCCCGTGCTGCCTTCACATCGTCGTTGCCAGCCAACGGGTCGCGCCGACCGAATCTCGACTTGTTTACCGAACTCAAGGTGATGACGTCAAAGATATGCAGCGTACGAGCTGACCCAAACAAGAATGGACATGATCAGGCCGATGACGCCGGCGTTGTCCGCGAACACGGTGGCGGTGCCGGGCATGCCGAGCCTCAACTGGCCGCGGTCGATGTCCTTCGGTATGGAGATCACGGCAGGATAGGCCTTGACGCCCCCGATGGAGCCGACCTTGGCCAGCGTCCCTGAGACGGCAATCTCGCCCTGCCCCACGCCCCGCGGGATTCCCGTGATCGTCGCCTCATGGATGCGGCCGGGATCGTTGTCGAAAACCAGCTTGACCTTCGCGCCGGGCTTGATGGTCCGGAATCCGTTCGGCGCGAACAGGCCGACGACGGTGATCTGGTCGGCGATGATGAACGACAGCACCGCTTTATGCTGCGTGGCGCGGTCGCCGACCGACAGCGCCATGACCGTGACGTAACCGTCGCCGGGCGCGAGGATGGTCGTCTGCGCCAGCTCCCATCTGGCATGGTCAAGCTGGGCCTGGATCTGCGCAACATTGGTGTTGACGCCTCCGATCTCGGAATCCATCGCGAGCTTGGCGTTGAGCTGCGCCGCCCTGGCGGCCTGCAGTTGGAATTGCACTGTTTCCTGCTGAACCTGGGTGTCCTGCAACCGAAATTCGCTTTGCGCCCCATCGCCGGCCATCTGCTGGTAGTCGGCGAGCCGCTTGTTGTGATAGGCTAACTGCCTGGTCAGTCCTTCCACATTGGCGCTCGCCTGCTCGTAGTTGGCCTTGAGCTGCAGGGCCTGTTGCCTGGCCCCGGCCAGCGATGCCTCGAGCTGGTCGACCTTGTACTGGAAAGGCGCGGGATCAATCTTGAAGAGTGTGGTGCCGGCCTTTACCGGCACGTTTGTCTCAACGGGAATTGCAATCACCTGGCCGGAGACGTTGGGCGCGACCTCGACCACCCGCGAGATCACGACAAAACTGCCTGACGGCGTGAGGTAATTGAACATCGCCATGAACACCGCCAGGATGAACGCGCCGATCAGCACCGCCACGCCGCCGGATGCCCACCCCCATCTGACCAGCTTGAGCCTGGAAAAGATGAGCCACACCAGCAGCAGATAAACTGTCAGGATGATGAACATGGCTGGGCTCCAGTAGCTGTCATGCCACCTTCCGCTCGCGCTTCAGAACCTTGCGAGTCACGTCAGGATCGCGCCGGCCAAAAGAGACCGGCGCGAGTTCGAGCGCTTGAGTAGCATTCAGCGCAGCATGATCGGCCCAGCTGGCATCAAACGCGCTTGATGCCAGGCGGCTGCCATGTCCCTTGGCCGGGCGGCAAGATCGAAGGTGGCGCAGGCTTCGGCCAATACAGGCGCATCACGAGATAGATTTTGTCATCCGGCGCCGGAAGCCAATTTGCTTCCTTGTCCGCGCCGGGGCTGTCTTTCTGGATGTACAGCGTCACCGAGCCGTCCGCGTCCTTTTTCATCGCGGGCAACATCGGCGAGTTGATGAGATAGCGATTGATCGGATTCTTGACCAGGAGCTGGCTCTTGCCGTCGTACATCGTAACGGACCAAAACGCATTTACTGGCGGCAACTGCCCGGGCGCGAAGGTGATGGTGTACTTGTGCTTGCTGCCGTCGATCGCATCACCGGTCGCATCCGTTCGGGTATAGGGGTACATGGCTTCTACGGCATCGTTGCCAAAGAGGCCGCCCTTGGCGGCGCCGGCGCGCATCACCCAATCGCCGTTGTAGAAGGCCTCGTCGCCAAAGAACGAGCCGACATTCCAGCCGTTGATGACTTTGTTGCCGCCGGCCAGCCATTTGTCGACCTTGTCGTCACCCTGCTTCATGCCCACCAGGATTTCGGCTTTGTGTTCGAGCGATAGTTCCTTGAACTTGAAGGTCTTGCCCGGGCCGATGCCAATCTTGGCAAGCTTCGCGCGGATCGCCTTGTCCCTCGACGTCTCGGGGACGAATTGCAGGGCTGCGTCGAGATACTCGAAGAAGTTATCTTTGATCCCGGCAGTGGTGGCGGGAACGAAATCGATCTTCGGCGCGGCGGGCGGGGCGGACTGTTTGAGGAAGGCGGAAAGCGGCCCGGCCTTGTAGCCGGCCTGAACTTTTTCGACGTTGGAAATGTCGCCGGGATTGAAGAGTTGCGTGCGGATAAGCGCGAGCGTGAAAGGGGTCGTCGATTGGAAGACCTTCCTGATCCCGCTGGGCGTTCCACCTTTCCAGTCGGGGCCGACCACCAGATAGTCGCCCGCCTCGGTCCCCGTGGCGCGCGTGCCGATATAACCAAAATTGTAGGTGTTGCCGTCGATGAGCTGGACCGCGTAGTAGCGATCCTTTTCGATCGCCGGCACCGAGATAACCATCGGTTCTGCGCGCAAATCCAGCCAGAGCATCGAGTAGGGGGTGTCGCTGTTCGGCGTGATGACTGCCGTATCCGCCGGGGTGGCGACGTGGTGCAGACTTTTGATTTCGTTGAACGGTGCCTTGAACTGCCCGGAGTTCCTGTCCACGGCAAACTCTTGCATGACCGCATAATTCATCACCAGCGGCAGGCCGTAGATGAAGCCTTCCTCAGCGATGTCCTTGGCCTCCAACAGCCTCGGCCAATCGGCCTTGTTCTGCGCAATTGCCGGGGTGTACTTCGCCGTCGTGGCCGCGAGCGCGGCGATCGCCGCGGTGGAGCGAAGTAGATCTCGCTTCGTCAACATTTGCCCGTACTCCTTTATTGTTCGATTGAATTATCGAATCTATTCAAATTCGGATGTCGGCTTATCCATTACAGTTTATTGGTTGATACGCCGGCCGACATATTGACCGGGGCCTCTGCGCTTCGTGCGGCTACCCTAGTAGCAAGGCGGATAGGGATAGTAGCCACAGCGCGGCGCGTAGGGGTAAGGATAGGCCGCCGCAGCAGCCACGCCAACAGCCGCGGCCCCTGCAAAAGCAGCCCCACGATAGTAAGCGCCGCGCCAGGCGGTTCGGCGGGCGACGCCGGCAAACGACATCGGCGTAAACGGCCGGCCAATGATGTCGATGAAGACCGATGCCGGGCCATCGGCTCCCGCCAGATCACCTTCGAGCACATCGACATCGAAAGTCAGCTTGTCGCCTTCGAGCTTCGGCGACTTCAGCACAACCACCGCATCGAGGACAGACGATCCGTCCTTCTTGAATCCGGAAACCGTGGCGTTCGGTGGATCCTTTGCGAAATTGTCGCTGCCGCTGCCCCAATCCTCGACAATCCGCGCTGTCAGATCATGCCCGGCGGCCCGCACCGGGCGATCGGCAAACACGATGGCATTCGGAGACACGCCGGCCAGAACGAGCTTTCCGTCCTTCAGGACGGCGCCCCTTGAGTTGAGAACAAACAACGAGGGAACGACCTCTGGCTTCGCCTGTCCGATGGATTTCTCCAGCGGCATATGCGGCTTCGGCTCGGCCGATTGAGCGGAAAGGACCGTCGGCACACACGCCATACCGGCGGCGACAATGGCGAGAAGTGCGGTATCGAGTATCTTCATTGGTTCACCTTTTCTGTTTCCTGTACCATCGATGCTGGCATGCCATGAGCACGGAAAAATGGTTTTGTCCCTGCAATCTCACAGCGGCCGGACAGGATGTCTTGCCATTTCACGCCAATCGCCGCGTCGGTAGCCGACAAAAGTGGCGAGCATCATTTGCCCTGTCGCAGCGATGCGGGGGTGACGCCAACGTTTCCCGTCAATGCCGCTCAAGCGCTATCTTTTCCCTTTTGGAGGGTTTGCAATGCTATTCCCGTTTGGCGAGGAAGGCATCCGCGCCAATTGCAACGGCTTGTCCCGGTTGACCGCATGCGGCCCCTTCCCGGGTCGGGGCTTGTCAATTCCTTGAACAGCTCTTTGCCGTCGATAGGTGACAGGCTGTATTTTTGTCCAACGCATGAAGACGCGGCTGAAGCTGCTCGTTCCCGCATAGCCGAGGCGCAGGGCGATCTGCGATATGCTCTCGTTGGATTGAAGAAGCAGGTGGCACGCCGTATCGAAGCGCACTTCCGCAACCATGTCAGTGTAGCTGGTGCCCATTGCAGCGAGATGACGCTGCAACGAGCGCGGGCTCATCCCCAGCTGGATTGCGGTGCGTTCAAGTGCTGCGCCACCGTCGCACAGTGAGGCGGCAATCGCCGCCCGTACCGAATACCGCGAAGGTGTTTGAACAGGCTTCATGGGACCGAATACATGTGGAAGGCAAAAGCGCCGAGACACCTCGCCGAGCCTGAGCGGAAATTCGTGAGCCGTCTTGCCATAAGCCGCCACGCTGAAACCAAAGGGCGCGCGCGCGCCAACCCGGCCCTTCCGCCCCCCAAATGCAATCGGGCAACATTTGCAATACGCGCCAGGCTGGAGCTGTTAAGCTGGCGGCAGTTCAGCCTAGCCGCACGTCATAACGGGGGGAAACCGCCGAAATTCCATTTTGAACGAGAACAAAAAAATGACCATACTGCCTTTGACTCGTTGCCAGTTCATCATTCCTTTCGCTGCCATTTGTGATGCTATCGGTGCCCCAACGGAGACGTTGCTGACCAGGTTTCGCCTTCCAGCTTCTTTGCAGGAAAAGGCTGAACACTATATCCCGATCCTGCAGGCGGTACGCTTCGCGGAAGCCGCACAGCGGTCTCAAGGCATCACAGACATTGGATTTCAGGCCGCGCGGCAGCTGCAATTCTGCCACGTGAGCGAAAAGATGCGCGCCATCATCCGCTTCTCGCCGACGCTGTTCATTGCCTTGCAGCAATTGTGCAAATGGGCGTCGCTTGAAGACACGACCGTAAGTGTGTGGCTGGAGCGCGACGACCATCGCGTCAGAATTTGCAGCAAGGTCGCGGGCACGGCGCGAGTGCCGCATCTCGAGCATTCGCAGTGGCTTCAGAATGTCTACGTGATGCATATCGTACGGCAATTTGCCGGCCCCCACTGGGTTCCGGCGACGTTCGCATTCGAAGCCAGCTATGAACCCAGCCTTGAGACTCGATCGTTCTGGCAAAATACCCGCTTCATGTCGGGCCAGAATTCCTCATGGATCGATATCCCCGTTTCATTCCTGGATCTCCCCAACCTCGCAAGCGAGACGCCGGCGACTTCACATGACAACGGGGTTGGACCGTCCGGCCACGAAATCGTCTCGGCAGTCAGATTGATGCTGCCATCCTATCTGGACGAAAGCATTCCAACCGTCGCGGAAATCGCAGAGATGGCTGGGATCAGCAGCAGAAGCTTTCAGCGCAAGCTTTCAAGCGCGGGCGTTTCATATTCTGACCTCCTTGACGGGGTCCGCTTTGAAAATGCTGCCAAACTTCTGCGCGACACGGATGCCAGGATTATCGATGTCGCATTCTCTTCGGGTTATTCCGACCCTGCGCATTTCACTCGCGCCTTTCGACGATTTTCTGGAATTACACCGAGAGAATTTCGGGGCAAATCGAAACCGCAATAGGGAGACATCACCGGTGATGGGTGGCAGGCACAGCGCAAGGTGGGCACGTTGCCCGCGCTAGACAGCTACGCAGCCGCGCGCATCACGGCGTCCACGAGCAATCCTGCAAGCAGCAGCAGGCCCGCATCGCGGTTGGATTTGAAAATCCGAAGGCACAGCGCGGGATCGCTGATGTCGAGCCGGCGGATCTGCCAGACGAGATGGCCGGCGAACGCTGCCAACCCGATCCATGCCGGCCAGTGCGCGGCGTCCAGCGCCAGCGCCACGCCGATCAAGACCACCGCGAGCGAATAGAACACCGCGAGTGCAATGTGCGTACGCGCGCCGAACAGCCGCGCCGTCGACTTGACGCCGATCAGCGCGTCGTCCTCGGCGTCCTGGTGGGCGTAGATGGTATCGTAGCCAATCACCCAGGCGATCGATCCGGCGTAGAGCACGAGCGCCGTCAAATCGATGCGTCCCAAGATCACTGCGAATCCCATCAGCGCGCCCCAGGAGAACGCGAGGCCGAGCACGACCTGCGGCCACCAGGTGATGCGCTTCATGAAGGGATAGATCGCGACGATGAGCAGCGAGGCGATGCCGGTGATGATCGCGAAGCGGTTGAATTGCAGCAGCACGGCAAGCCCGATCAGCGCCAGCAGCACCAGGAAGGCCAACGCCTGCTTCACGCTGACCTGCCCCGCGGGCAGCGGCCGCGAGCGCGTGCGCTCGACCTTGGCGTCGAGGTCGCGATCGGTGATGTCGTTCCAGGTGCAGCCCGCGCCGCGCATCACGAAGGCGCCGATGAAGAACAGCGCGATCACCTGCGGCAATTGACCAACATCGTGCGCGACACCGGCGGCGAGCGCCGCTGACCACCAGCACGGCATCAACAGTAGCCATGATCCGATCGGACGGTCGAAGCGGGCGAGCCGCAGATAGGGCCGCGACCATGACGGCGCACGCGTATCCACCCAGTTGCCGGTCGCATCGGCAACGCGGGCGGTCGCATCGCTCATCTTGTGCGGGTCATCGGGCGAGGACGTTGCCGTTCAGCGTATCGAAGGTGCTGCCACCCTTCTTCACGGTCTGCGCTTCAGGCATTGCCGCCGAAGAGCCCAGGACTTCGCTCAGGCTCGGACCCGCGGGCCCGCGCGCCTGCACTTGCGCTGCCATCCCGCAGACCTGCTTCTGCATTTTGTCGGTGTTCTTGTGACCGTTCCGGAGTTGCTCGGCGATCTGCGCCGGAATTCCGCATTTCGCCGCGTTGGTCTCGACGTATTTGATCATCTTCAGTTCGGCCTGGCCGAAACTGCCGATCAGCTTGCAGGCTTCGTCGGGCGGCGCCTTGCGGTCGCTCGCGGCCTTGATCATCTTGCCCCGCTTCTCCGCCTCTTCGCGCAGGGGGACGAACGCCTTCATGCAGGCATCGGCCGCGCCGCCCGCCTGCGGCGGACCGCCGGCTGGCGCCATTCCGCCGGCTTGCGGCACTCCGCCCGTTGGCGCGGCGCCACGATCGAACACCGAGGCGCCGGAAACCGGCGCCGCACTCTGGACCGGCGCAGCGCCATTTACGGGCGGGAACGGCGAGGCATTCGCGGGCGCGCCCTGGTTGGGCAACGGCGCCGGAAACGGGGTCTGCGCAAGGACGTGGCCCGCGTGCAAGGTCACGACGGCAACGGTCAGCGGCACAATCAAGCGGCGGATCATGAAGCGTGTTTCTCCGGCAAGGTCCAGGTAGCCCAGCGGCGTCCGAACGAAGCAGATTTGCAATGGACTTTTTACGATTCCTGCCGGCCTTTAACAACCCGTCGAATAGGGCGGCAGCGCGGCGTAGGGTCACGTCGAAACTCAAAAACAAGGCCGAATCCGTGCGCTTTTGGGCTAAAATCGCCCGGTAACGGAACATCACAAATGCCTGATCTCGATTTTCGCGCCCCTCGCCTGTTCGTCGATGCCCCCTTGCGGGAGGGTGAGCGAATCGCTTTGGAACGCAACCAGAGCAACTATTTGGGTAATGTGCTGCGGCTCGGTTCCGGCGAAAGCATCCTGGTGTTCAACGGCCGCGACGGCGAATGGCGGGCGGAGATCGCGGGACGCAAGCGGCCCGACGGCCTGACCATCGCAGCCCAAACTCGGCCGCAGGACCGCCTGCCCGACATCGCCTATGTCTTTGCGCCGCTGAAACACGCCCGCCTCGACTACATGGTGCAGAAGGCGGTCGAGATGGGCGCCTCCAGGCTGCAGCCGGTCCTGACCCGTCACACCCAGGTCTCGCGCGTCAACGGCGAGCGGATGCGCGCCAATGTCATCGAGGCGGCCGAGCAATGCGGCATCCTCAGCCTCGCCGATGTCGCAGAGCCCGTGGCACTCGACCGCTATCTCGGCGCGCGCGAACAGACGCGCCTGCTGGTGTTCTGCGACGAGGCGACCGAGGTGGCGGATCCGCTGCTGGCGCTGCAACAGGGGTTGGCCGATACAGCCGGGATCGACATCCTGATCGGTCCCGAGGGCGGGTTTGCCGAAGATGAACGCGCACTGCTGCTGCGGCAGCCCAGGACGCTGCGGCTCTCCCTGGGGCCGCGCATCCTGCGCGCGGATACGGCCGGCGTCGCCGCGCTGGCGCTGGTGCAGGCCGCACTGGGCGACTGGAGGGGACCGGGATAGGCGTACCGAGCTTACCGCCACGCTCTCACTCGCTCGACAAGTCCAGTTCGCCCAGATTGCGGGCGGCATCAACGATGCGAATGATGCGCACACCGCCCTTCGTGATCTCGTAAAGCGCCAGCCATCGCACGATCACCAGCATTCGCGCATTGTCGGCTATGTCCGGGCGAGGCGGTCCTGACTCGGGAAATTGCGCCAACTGGCGGCATCGGGCTTCAATACGATCGATCCAGCGGTCCGCTGTCGCCGCACCCCTATCGGCCGCAATGTGCATCCAGATTTCCAGGAGATCGCGCTGCGCTAACCGGGAAAGGCGAACCTCACCCAAGTTACTTGCCGCCCGCCTTGAGCAACGCCCGACCTTGCGCCTTGATATCATCGAAATCGGCCGGACCCGCGTCGCTGCTCGCTTGGCCCGCCGCCCAGGCGTTTCGCAGGAAAGCCAACCGGGCTTCTTCCGTCTGCTCCATGATCCGGAGCGCCTCGCGCACAACCTCGCTTGCCGAAGTATAACGGCCGCTTTCGACCTTGGCTTTGACGAACTCGCCAAGTTCGTCAGTTAGGGAGACGTTCATATTCATAGCGGGAGCTCCTTTCCCCAATTATGGGCAGAACCACAGACTTTAGCAATATTTGCCATCTAACCAGCCAAGCCCCGGCGCCCAGTATCTCCCAGCTAGCCAAGCCGTAAAATCGTTAACGCTCCCAATCATTAAGCCACGCCGCCAAACCCTGTCGAAACCTCGGTTCGGCCATGGTAAAGGGCTGCGCCAGCTAACCTCGGAAAGCCCGGGAAACCCCGTTTCCTGCCATTTGGACGTTGAAATGACCGTTACCGCCGCCAACGACCGTGCCGCCGGATCCGCCGCCTGGGCGGATGCGCTGCTGTTGTCGTTTGCGCAGGCCGGCTACGTCAGGGCCGAGCCCGGTATCCTGCAGCCGGCCGAGCCGTTCCTCGACCTCTCCGGCGAGGACATCCGCAAGAGCCTGTATCTGACCACCGACCCCTCGAGCGAGGAGCTCTGCCTGCGCCCTGACCTGACCATTCCGGTCGCGCGCGATTACCTCGCCTCCGGACGGGCCGGGCAGCCCGCGGGCTTCAGCTATCTCGGGCCGGTGTTTCGCTATCGCGGCGGCCGGCCGAGCGAGTTCCTGCAGGCTGGCATCGAATCCTTCGGCCGGCAGGACCGTGCCGCGGCGGATGCGGAAATGCTGGCGCTGGCGCTGGAGGCCACGGCCGCAGGCGGACTGAAGGACGTCGAAATTCGCACCGGCGACGTAGCCCTGTTCACGGCGCTGATCGACGCGCTCGATCTCTATCCGGTCTGGCGGCGGCGGCTGATCAAGGATTTCAACCGCAAGGTCAGCCTCGCCGAGGACATCGAGCGGCTGACGCTCGCGGCAGTCCCGGGCCGCAACGAATATGAGGGCGTGCTCGCGGCGCTGGCCGGATCCGACCGCAAGGCGGCGCTGGCGCTGGTCACCGACCTGATGTCGATCGCCGGCACCACCAATGTCGGCGGCCGCACGGTCGCCGAAATCGCCGACCGCTTTCTCGAGCAGTCGACGCTGAAGGGCGGCGCACTGCCGCGCGACGCGCTCGATATCATCAAGCGTTTTCTCGCGATCGCGGGCGATCCCGATGAATCTGTAGCGCAACTGCGCGCCCTCGCCTCCGATGCGAAGCTCGACCTGACGGCGGCGATCGATCAGCTCGAAAGCCGCGTCGGCTTCATGGCCGCGCGCGGCATCGACACGAGGCTGACGCGCTTCTCGACCTCGTTCGGCCGCGGGCTCGATTACTACACAGGATTCGAATTCGAGCTGCACGCCAAAGGCACCTTGGGCAACGGCGTCGAACCGCTGGTCGCGGGCGGCCGCTACGATGGCCTGATGACCCAGCTCGGTTCGGTGACGCCGATCGCCGCCGTCGGATTTTCGATCTGGGTCGAAGCCCTGACGCAGCTTGCCAAGCCCGCGGCGAAAGCGAGCATCGCATGAGCGCCCCCTTCGTTCTCGCCGTCCCCTCCAAGGGCCGCCTGCAGGAAAACGCCGAGGCGTTCTTCACGCGCGCAGGGCTTTCGCTCGCCAAGCCGCGTGGCGCCCGCGACTATCGCGGCACCATCACCGGCCTCGACAATGTCGAGATCGCTTACCTCTCCGCCAGCGAGATCGCCGCGCAGCTCGCGCGCGGCATGGTGCATCTCGGCGTCACCGGCGAGGACCTGTTGCGGGAAAGCATTGCGGATGCCGACAGGCGGGTGTTGCTGATCGACAGTCTCGGCTTCGGCAACGCCAACGTCGTGGTCGCGGTACCGCAGGCCTGGATCGACGTCCGCACCATGGCCGACCTCGACGACGTCACGACAGGGTTTCGCGCGCAGCATAATCGCCGCATGCGGGTCGCGACCAAATACATCAACTTGACCCGCACCTTCTTCGCATCCCACGGCGTCGTCGATTACCGCATCGTCGAAAGCGCCGGCGCCACCGAAGGCGCGCCCGCCGTCGGCACCGCCGAGATGATCGTCGACATCACGACAACAGGCGCGACGCTGGCCGCCAACGGGCTCAAGGTGCTCGACGACGGCGTGATCCTGCGCAGCCAGGCCAACCTCGTGGCCTCCAGGGACGCCGACTGGTCGGACGAGGCCCGCGAGACCGCGCGCGTCATCCTGGATCATATCGCCGCGCGCGCCCGCGCCAGCAAGTACCGCGAGGTGCGAACGCGCTTTGCCGGCTGCAACGAGGCGCTGCTGACCGAGGCCCACAACCGCTTCGGCGTGGTGGCACCGTTCGGCGGACCGACCTCCTCCGGCATGCTGACGCTGCACTGCCCGCCGGCGCACCTTTATGCGCTCGGCAGCTTCCTGCGCGAGCACGGCGCCGATACGGTCTCGATCGCCTCGCTCGATTACGTGCTCGACCGCGAAAACCCGCTATTTGCCCGGCTCGAGGCGTTCTTGCGGCAATAAGGCTGCCGCTTGTTCATCGTTGCGACAGCTTGCGGCAAGTAGCATATGCTGTTTCGGGCATGGCGCGATCCATGCTGCACGACGGAATCAAGCACGGGATCTAACTGGGACCTGATCGATGACGCTGGGCTCTGACGTTTCCGGCCTGTCCACCACCGCGGCGAGCGCCGCGGCGCGGGGGCTGTCGATTGTCGTGCCGCTCTACAACGAGGCGGCCGGGCTCGCCATGCTGCACGAGCGGCTGACCGGTCTCGCCCGCACGCTTCAGGCGCGGTACGGCCTTGCCAGCGAAGTGGTCTATGTCGACGATGGCAGCGCCGACAACACGCTGGCGATTACGCGTTCGCTCGCCGCCGAAGGGCTGGACATCCAGGTGGTGTCGCTGTCGCGCAATTTCGGCAAGGAAGCCGCCTTGATGGCGGGGCTCGATCACGCCCGCCGCGGCGCGGTGCTGTTCATGGACGGCGACGGCCAGCATCCGCCGAGCCTGGTCGAGATACTTGTCTCGCACTGGATCGATGACGGTTACGACGTCGTCTATACGGCGAAGGCGCATCGCGACAATGAAACGTTCCTGCGCCGCAAGGCCGTGCGCGGCTTCTATGCGCTGATCAACTGGGGCGCGCGGCAGAAGATCCCCGAGGATGCCGGCGATTTCCGCCTGCTGTCGCCGCGTGCGGCTACGGCGCTTCGCCAGTTGCCTGAGCGCAACCGCTTCTTCAAGGGCCTGTCGAACTGGATCGGCTTCCGCCAGATCCGCGTCGACTACGAACCGGCGCCGCGCGCGCACGGCGTCACCACCTTCAGCCCGGGTCGCCTGATCGGCCTGTCGATCGAGGGACTGACGTCGTTCTCGGTGGCGCCGCTGCGGTTTGCGAGCCTGCTTGGCGTACTGCTCGCGCTTACCGCCTTCATCTTCGGCCTGACCATTCTCTGGGAGGTCCTGACCACCGGCAAGCAGGTGCCGGGCTATCCCTCGCTGATGATCGGCCTGATGACGATCGGCGGCGTACAACTGATCATGATCGGCATCGTCGGCGAATATATCGGCAAGATCCTGTCGGAGCTGAAGGCGCGCCCGATCTATTTCGTCGCCGAGCATTCCGAAAAGCGCGCCAATGGCGAGACCAGCGCTGATGCCACCGAGCGGACCGCCGCCGAATGAACGACGCCGCGCCGCCGCGACGGATCTGGCTGTGCGCCGACGACTACGGATTGGCCGAGGGCGTCAACCGCGCCATTCGCGACCTGATCTCCCGCGGCCGTCTCAATGCGACGTCGGTGATGGTGGTGGGTGCTGCGATCGGCCGCGACGAGGTCGCCGAACTGCAGGCGGTCGCGGCGGCGAGCCCGCGCTGCGCCATCGGCCTGCACGCGACATTGACGGCGCCGTTCCGCCCGCTGTCGATGTATTTTCGGCCACTCCATGGCGGACTGTTCCTGCCGTTTCCGGCCATGCTGCGATCGGGCCTGCTGCGGCGGCTCGATCCTGACTTGATCGAGGACGAACTCTTGGCGCAACTCGCGGCCTTCAAGGAGTTGTTCGGACGCGCGCCCGATTTCGTCGATGGTCACCAGCACGTGCAGTTGTTTCCGCAGGTGCGCGACGGATTTCTGGCTGCGGTAAAGGCGGCTGCGCCCGGCGCCTGGGTACGCCAGGGCGGCAGAAATGCACCGCTGGCAAAACGGCTCGGTGCACCCAAGGCGCTGGTGCTCGATGTCCTCAGCGCGCAATTCCGCCGGCGCGCGACTGCCGCCGGCATCCCCTTCAATCCGGCCTTTGCCGGCGCCTATGACTTTACGAAATCGCCTGACTTCGGCGAGCTGATGCGGCAGTTCATCACTGATATGCCGGATGGCGGGCTCGTGATGTGCCATCCTGGGTTCGTCGACGACACGCTCAGAAGTCTCGATCCCCTCACCACCCAGCGCGAGGCCGAACACGCCTATCTTGCCGGCGACCAGTTCCCGCCGCTGCTGGCGGCGAATAATGTTACAATGGGCTGACAAGGTTCGCGAAAACCGGCCGGCCGTTTTGTCGCATACCGAAATTTAATTCGCCCTCCCACTACTTGCGACACAAAACCCACTTACATCTCCCCCGCGCATCGATGACGTTTTCGACGCGAAGGAGAGGGCCATGACACCGCAAGAACGCCAACTGATTGACGATCTTTTCAACCGGCTGACCAGGCTGGAGAGCGCGCCGCGCGACGCCGAGGCGATGTCTGCGATCATGCAGGGCTTGCAGAAGGCGCCCAACGCCGTCTACGCGCTGGTGCAAACCGCGCTGGTGCAGGACGAGGCGCTGAAGCGCGCCGACAGCCGCATCCAGGAACTGGAAGCGGCGACAAGCCAGCAAACTCAACCCGGCGGATTCCTCGATTCGATGCGCGGCGCGATTTTCGGGCAGAGCCAGCAACACGGCCAGGGGCAAGGTTCAGTGCCGAACGTTCGCGCACCCGGGATCAGCGACGACCGTCCGGCGTGGAACTCCGGCCAGGTGCTGCAGCAGGGCCAGCCTCCCGGACAGTACGGTCAGCCGGCCTACGGCCAGCCCTATGGCGCACAGCCGCAGCAGCAGTCGGCGTTTGGCGGCGGTGGCGGCTCGTTCCTCGGTACCGCGGCGGCGGCCGCCGTCGGCGTGGTCGGTGGCTCTATGCTGGCCAGCAGCCTGCGTTCGATGATGGGCGGCAGCGGCGGCAACCAGCAGAGCTTCGGCGACACCGCGGGCCACAGCGGCGGCATCGAAGACCGCCGGCCGTGGGCCGGCGATCAGTCCGGCGGCAATCTGGCGCGTGAGGCCGGGGTCAACGACATCGGCTCGTCAAACCAGCGCGCCGACAACAGCGATTCCGGTTCGCGGCAGGGCTTCTTCGATCAAGGCTCTTACGACGACGACGGCGACATGGATCACGACGGCGACGGTTTTGATGGAGATGGCGGCGACAGCGATTAGGCGTGACCGCGCAGGATCCGGAAATGACAAACGGCCGCCCGATCGGGCGGCCGTTTTTTTAGGTTCGTAGTCCGGGAG